>NZ_JAPQLE010000001.1:0-778 GCF_028982185.1 Wolbachia endosymbiont of Drosophila baimaii
AAAGAAGAAGTTGAGATGATAAAGGTTGAACTTGGGAGTTATGCTTTTGCTGCGCAATATCAACAAAACCCTCTGCCGCTTTCAAGTGGTGTAATTAAACGAGAGTGGTTGAAGCGCTATAGAAATTTTCCTGATAGTCTCTCATATGTCACTCAGAGCTGGGACACTGCAGTTTCAACAAGCAGCATGAGCAACTTTAGCGTCTGCACCACCTGGACAAAAGTGGGCAATAAATTCTATTTACTTGATGTATATCGTGCAAAGCTTGAGTATCCAAAGCTTAAAGAGCAAGTTTTTTCCTTAGCAGCAAGATGGGCGCCACACGCAATTTTAATCGAAGCAAAAACAAGTGGTCAGCAATTGGTGCAAGAGCTAAAAACAAACAGTGATTTACCCATTATTGAAATAGTGCCACATGATGACAAACTTACTCGATTTTATCAAATTGTTCCGATTATAGAGTCTGGCAAGGTTTTTCTGCCGCACCAAGCAGTATGGCTGAACGATTTTGAGTATGAGATTTTAATGTTTCCTGAAACTCGACACGATGATCAAGTGGATAGTACCGTGCAATATTTGCAGTGGGTGAGAGATAGTAGCTCTAGGGTCGCAGCTTTACGGGCATTGTGATTTGAGTCTACCAGTGCTGGGATGACAGCTAGCCTGACAACCGTCATCCCGCTACTTGTTATACCAATTCTCATTATTAGGAGGACAAATAGGAGACATTGCAGAGTTGTTTAATTATGGAGTGGGTAAGAGAGGTAACAAATTTACA
>NZ_JAPQLE010000002.1:0-5311 GCF_028982185.1 Wolbachia endosymbiont of Drosophila baimaii
TGCTTTTTTTCTTAAATCATAACTATATGCTGCTGGCATTCAACCTCCTTATCATCATCTATCCTTATCCTATCACATCCGGACTTTTATAGAAAGAGCTATAACTGTCCTATGGCTGCTAGTTGCCCTTGATTCTGAAGCATTTTTATTGTTTTTATTTCATTACTAAGCATTGTTCTTTCTCTTTCATCAGCTTCAAGATTCTTTTCCATTAAATTGCTTATTAACTTTTCAAAATTATTTTCTCTTTTTTGAACCTCAGGTAATTTATCTATTAAATCCTTATATGAACTTTTCACTGCTTTTCCTGCTTCAATCGCTCCTTCTTTTATTTTTTCCCCTGCCTTTCCTATACCTATTCCTACATAACGTGCTCCAATAGCTACAAGCGCTATTAATGTAGCAAGCACAATAAGCGGAGAAAATGCTACTCCTAATACCATTCCAGCAGAAGCTATTCCTATTTTTTCATTTGCAGATGCTGATTTAAAATAATTGACTAGATTGTCCAGCGGACCTTTATTATTATTTATAACATTACTTATTGCTTGCTGATTAACAGATTTTAACGCCTCTTCTATTATTTTTGAGTCAACATTTTCAGAAGTTAAACCTTCAAGCGCTTCTTCAATGAATTTTATAAATAATTCTTTGTTGACCTCCTTTTGCAAGCCTTGGTCATTAATCGCTAAACCTAAATCTTTGAGGTTCATCCCTTTAACTTGTTCTGATAGGGTTGTAAATAACTCTTTTTTCCCCTCTTGTGAGGATTGTGCAATACTTTCTATTATATCTGAAATAGCTTTTCTTAGTTCTGGATAGTCAGTATCAAAAAACATACTATTGCTAGATTCCATATTCAGCTTCGTTGATTATAAATATGCCTAATTATACATACTAATCATTAATTATATTATAATTGATATAACATACCCCTTTCCAAATATAGAATTTGTATTAAAATATCTAGATTATATGAAATCAAGGTACTTTATGGGTGAAAAAAAATTAAAAGCTGCTGTGGTTTTATCAGGGTGTGGTCACCTTGACGGTGCAGAGGTAAGAGAAGCGGTTTTAAGTCTGCTTGTGCTTGATCAGCAGGAAGTGGATGTTAAATGCTTTGCACCTGACATCAATATCACACAAGTTATGAATCATAAAACAAAAGAGGCAGTGAAAGAAAAAAGGAATGTGCTTGCAGAATCAGCAAGAATCGCAAGAGGCGAAATATATGACTTAAAAGAAGCCAAAGCTGAAAATTTTGACATGCTAGTTGTACCTGGTGGATACGGGGTTGCGAAAAATTTATCTGACTTAGCTGAAAGTAAAGACATGGTGACAGTAATGCCTGAATTTGAAAGATTAGTTTCAGAATTTTTTGTTACAAAAAAGCCAATAGGAGCGATATGCATATCTCCAGCCATCATTGTTTCAATTTTAAGTAGCAAGATAGGTAAAGAAGAAAGTAAGGTTAAGGTAACTATAGGAGATGACAGAGAACAGTTGATAGAAAGGCTTGGCGGCGAGCACATAAAATGCGATACAGAGTTATCAATAGAAGACGAAGAACATAATGTATTTTCCTGTTCTGCTTATATGCGTAGCGACGAAAGTACATACTCTGTATATCAAGGGATAAAGCATATGATTGACAGCATGGTAAAAAAGATTAACAAAAAAACTAAACAGCCATTCCTATAAGGTGTACTAAATAAGACTTCTCTATTAATCACACAATTAACTGTTGAATTTTACATTTCTAGCTGTATTATGGCTACGTAGCTAAAGTAACTTAGGTTTATCGACGCTTTACTACTTGTTAGCGGTGTGGTGTAGTGGCCATATATGTTTAGTTCTTTTTTTTAAGGTATTTTGTATGTCAGATCTTTTCTATATTGAAACTACGTGTTGTGTGGACGGTCAGTGTGATGTCTATACAGGGGAAGTGAGTTTTAATGATGTCATGTTAGGCAAGTTCAGTCTAAATTCGTGCAGCGGGAAAGAAGCTATGATAAATCTAGACATTATTACATTCGATATTAATATCGCTATTGATGGTCAAAATGGAAAGACAATAAAAAAAGACCTTAAAGGTCTTGAATTTGTAACTAAAGATGATGGTTCTTGGTATATTAATAAGGATTTTGGTAATGATAAATTTGAAGTTATAGTAAAGCAATCATAATTTTACATCTCAGGTGTAACATTTAGTATAGGTGCTACTCTATTTATAATGTTTCTTACTATAGGCGCAGCAATTACTCCCCCGGTATGGTGCATCCCTTGAGGCTCATCAATAGCAATTAGCACTATGTACCTTGGGTCAAGCATAGTTAGCACTCCTATAAATGATGCTATGTTTGCATCTTTGCTATATTTACCATCTACAACTTTTTCCGCCGATCCAGTTTTTCCTCCTATTGAATATGCCTTTATTTTTGCTTTTCTGCCAGTGCCATCTGTTACTGCTGCACGTAATAATTTTCTCATTTCCCTGGAAGTTCTTCTTGAGATAATTTGCTCTCCTATACTTCTTTTATTCAACATCAAGGTTGCGTTATGAAATATCCCATTGTTGATTAATGCTGCTGCAGTTTGTGCAAGATGTATAGGAGTTACAGCTATGCCATAACCATAAGATGCTGTTATTAAAGTGTTTTCACTCCATTTATCCGGGATTATCGGTGTGGATTTTTCTGGTATTTCTATTTTCAAAGGAGAAAATAGCTTCATAGCTTTAAAGTATTCTACCTGTTTTTCAATACCTAGTTTGACTGCAATTTTTGCTGCACCAATGTTGGATGATTTTACAAATATATCTTGCACAGTAATTTTTGGAATTTTAGATTTATGAAAATCCTGAATTTTATACTTTCCAATGGTGATTGGTGTTGATACGTCATATAAATCGCTAGTTTTTGTAGCGTTCGCATCAAGCGCTGCGGCTATTGTAAAGTATTTTAATACCGACCCCATCTCATATACCCCAAGACTGGCGCGATTAAACTTTTGTACGTCTTCTGCCTTATTCTGTAAGTTGGGATTAAAATCAGGTAGGCTGACCATCGAGATAACTTCACTATTTCTCACATTTAAAACAATTCCTACTCCGCCAAGTGCCTGATATCTGCTTACAGCTTTAGTTAGCTCTTCATGCACTATGCTTTGCACTCGTGTATCTAAGGATAGTTGAACATATTGATCAGCAGAGCGTGACCATCCCTGTCGGATGACAGAAGATTGTGCAGAAGCTTGGTCTGGTGTCATTTCAGTGCACTGACACTGGAATCCAGTTTTATGCGCAATTTCATCACAAACATTGTTTTTGACATATGTTTCTGGAATCCGTTGTTCATCACGTAGTTTGTCAGTATTTTTATATCTGGATCCCAGTGTCACGCACTGGATCTGTTGTGTAGGGAATTGCTGTGCAGGAATTGCTTTCAAGTTGCAACATTCATACAACTGTATATCAGGTACTTGGATAACAGAATGTTGTTTGTTTTTACTTATATATGCCTCAACTCCTGCAATACCGTTGCCATCTATGTCAGTGTAACCAAGCACGTGTGAAAATAAATTACTGTGGGGATATATACGTTTTACATCGTTATAGAAGTTTATTCCTGGCACGCCGGCATTTTTTATTGCTAACAGTTCTTTTGGAGTTAAGTGCCGCTTTATCCAAGCAAATTTCTTTTCTGAAGTAAGTACTCTATATAAGTTCTTGTATTCGAGGTCATGCAAAGTAGAACACAGTTGTGCTGCTATACTTTCCGGATTCTTTACTTTGGTTGCATCTATATATAGTGATGTTGTGGGCACATTTGTTGCTATTACCACTCCATTTCTATCTAAAATATCGGGTTGTTTATGTACTATATTATCTTTTCTAAAATTTTCTGAAGTAGTAAGTTGATCAAATGTGAAAGAGAATATGCGAAAAATAATTATTATATAAAATATAAATAGTGGTACTATAAAATACAGTGAGCGGAGCTTATTTTTAAGTAATGCTTGCATATTTACTTGATTTGACAAAAATGGAAATCATCTTAGCTGAACCACGAGGTTTTTGTGCCGGGGTAAAAAGAGCTGTGGACATATTAGCTATTACTTTAGAAAAATACAAAAACGAGCGCCAAGTTTATGTGCTACACGAAATTGTTCACAATAAATATATAGTAGAGGACTTTAAGAAACAAGGAGTGGTTTTTGTAAGCAGTATCGAGGAAATTGAAGATAATGAAGGAATACTGATCTTCAGCGCGCACGGAGTATCAAAAAATATAGAAGATGAGGCAAAAAGAAAGGGTATTCAAGTGATTGATGCAACATGTCCTTTAGTCAGCAAAGTGCATAAAGAAGCAAAAAGGTATGAAAACAGTGGTAAAGAATTAATTCTCATTGGGCATGAAAACCATCCAGAAGTTAAGGGAATTAGGGGAAGAGTAAACAATCCTATCACTTTAGTGCAAACTTTGCAGGATGTACATGATTTAAAGGTTAAAGATCCAGATAATTTGTCTTATGTTACACAAACTACGTTAAGCATCGACGATACCCGTGACATTATTGCTGCCTTGAAATTAAGGTTTCCAGGCATAACAGGTCCAGATTTAAAGGACATATGCTATGCAACGCAAAACAGACAAAATGCTGTTAAAAAGCTAGCTGAAATTGTAGACATGGTATTAGTTGTAGGAAGTAAAAATAGCTCAAATTCAAACCGCTTATTAGATCTGTGCACTGCCAGAGGAAAAAGAGCCTACTTGATTGATAATTACAGCTGTGTGAATAAAAGCTGGTTTCAGGGCGTAGAAAAGATAGGAATCACTGCAGGTGCTTCCGCTCCTGACATATTGGTTGATGAATTAATGGACTACCTAAAAGTAAGCATGAATGTAGAAGTTTCAGTTATGCCAGGTGGTATTATTGAAAATGTTCAGTTTAAAATACCGAATCTGGTTTAAAACACAACTTATCTACTAAGCTTCTCTTAAAATCACACAAATCAGCATCTATAGCTAAGACGTCACACCGCGATTCATTAGACCTCTTGCATAACCATATAACAAACTTTTATTGGGAATAGAAACAAAAAACTTGCTTGACACCCTTCGCCAGCCCCCTTATCATAAAACTGAAGCTATTGTATTTGCTTTCGCCAATCTGCAGATTAAAAGGTAAGGATTACTTAATGTATCGGCGTCTTATGTTTAATTTTTTGCAGTACATAGATACTGTATGTCTTTACAAAACTTCATCTACATCTAGATTTTTATCTAAATAAGCTGAACGCGCTTATAAA
>NZ_JAPQLE010000003.1:0-4198 GCF_028982185.1 Wolbachia endosymbiont of Drosophila baimaii
AACATAAGACGCCGATACATTAAGTAATCCTTACCTTTTAATCTGCAGATTGGCGAAAGCAAATACAATAGCTTCAGTTTCATGATAAGGAAGCTGGGGGAATTTGTAAAGCAATTTTTTTCGTTTCTGTGACCAGTTGGACTTAAAGTCTACACAAAAAACGTTTACAACCAACGTTCAACATGGTAAATTAAAAACGGTTTATTCCTCGGTAGCTCAGTGGTAGAGCAGTTGGCTGTTAACCAATTGGTCGCTGGTTCGAATCCGGCCCGGGGAGCTCTTTTCTGTTGAATTTTAGTGTTGATTTTATATGGGCATTAAATCAGTCGTTTTATGTATACTAGATGGCTGGGGAAATGGAGTAGAAAACAGTAAATACAATGCTATTAGCAACGCAAATCCACCCTGTTGGCAATATATTAGCTCTAATTATCCAAAATGCAGTTTATCCGCCTGTGGAACTGATGTGGGGTTACCTGGTGGTCAAATAGGTAACTCAGAAGTTGGCCATATGAATATTGGCAGTGGTAGAGTGGTAATACAAAGCCTTCAGCGCATTAATCAAGAGATTGGAACAATAGAAAACAATGTAAATCTACAAAGTTTTATTAATGATCTAAAAAGTAAGAACGGAGTATGCCATATAATGGGATTGGTGTCCGATGGTGGTGTTCATTCGCATCAAAAGCATATTTCAACTTTAGCAAATAAAATATCACAGCATGGAATAAAAGTGGTGATACATGCATTTTTAGATGGCAGAGACACATTGCCAAATTCAGGAAAAAAATGCATTCAAGAATTTACAAAGAGTATAAAGGGAAATGACACAAGAATTGCTACTGTTTCTGGGCGTTACTATGCTATGGACCGTGACAACAGGTGGAAGAGAACAATCGAAGCTTATGAGGCTATCGCATTTGCAAAGGCACCTTGTCATGATAATGCAGTATCGTTGATTGATGAAAATTATCAAAATAACATAACTGATGAGTTTATTAGGCCCGCAGTAATAGGTGACTATCAAGGTATAAAACCAGAAGATGGAGTGCTGTTGGCTAACTTTCGTGCTGATCGAATGATACAATTAGCAAGTATTTTGCTTGGCAAAACAGATTACGCTAAGGTAGCAAAATTCTCTTCAATTTTAAGTATGATGAAGTATAAAGAAGATCTCAAAATTCCTTATATTCTTCCTCCTACTTCTTTCGCTGATACTCTAGGACAAACAATAGAAGACAATAAATTACGACAATTACGTATCGCCGAAACCGAGAAATACGCTCATGTGACTTTCTTTTTCAATTGTGGAAAAGAAGAACCTTTCTCTGGTGAAGAAAGAATACTCATTCCCTCACCAAAAGTTCAAACTTACGATTTGCAGCCCGAAATGTCAGCCTTCGAGCTCACAGAAAAGCTTGTAGAAAAAATTCACTTCCAAGAATTCGCACTGATAGTTGTAAATTACGCTAATCCTGATATGGTAGGGCATACAGGTAATATAAAAGCAGCCGAGAAAGCTGTGCTAGCTGTAGATGATTGTCTTGCGAAAGTGCTGAATGCTGTTAAAAAGTCAAGCAACACCGCATTAATTGTTACTGCAGACCATGGTAACGTGGAATGTATGTTCGATGAAGAAAATAATACACCTCATACAGCACACACTCTAAATAAAGTGCCATTTATTGTGTCTTGCGATAATCTAAAACTAAGAGACGGAAGGTTATCTGACATTGCCCCTACTATTTTACAGCTACTTGGAATTAAAAAACCAAACGAAATGACAGGCAGTTCGTTGATTTCTTGCATTACCCTCTGTCATTCCAGCTAGGCAGCGTTATGCACCGGAATGACATCAAATAGATGTGTTTTAACTTAATCCAACTTTTAAATTTTTCGCTGTTAGTACTAATGATTCATTAAAGAAGCTGTCAATATCACCAATACTATCTATATTTTTTGTACTGATAGATTGGTCAATTCTTTTGACCAAATTAGATAAAACTTTATTAGGACCAATTTCAACAAATTTGTTAATGCCACGACTTGACATATACAAAACCATTTCTCTCCATTTCACTCTGCTTACAACTTGCTTGGCGAGTAAAGTTTTTATAACTTTGGGATCACTCTCCTCTTTAGCTGTAACATTTGATATCAAAGGAACTATAGGACGGGTTATTTTAATACCCTTCAAAAACTCCAAAACTTTTTCATCAGCAGGTTTCATAAGAGATGAATGAAAAGGCCCACTAACCTGTAATTTAATTAGTTTCCTCACACTCGAGTTTTTGAATAAATCGGGTAACATTTCAAGAGCTTCTCTAGTGCCACTTATAACCACTTGTCCGCCACCGTTATCGTTTGCAATTTCACAAATTCCGTCAATTTGAACTGATTTCAATATATCTTCCACTTCATTTATCTCTGCTCCAAGCAACGCAACCATTCCGCCTTTACATTTCAGTGAAGCTTCATGCATTGCTTCGCTGCGAACTTTCAGCAGCTTGATTGCAGACTCAAGCGTTAACGCTCCTGCAGCACACAGCGCTGTATATTCGCCAACTGAATGCCCACAAACATATTTAACATTGTGATCAGTGAAAAGAGATTTGCCAAACACATGCTCCATAACACGTAGCATTGCAATTGATACTGCCATTATAGCTGGCTGAGCGTTTTCTGTAATGGTTAATTCTTCAATAGGACCGTTGAAGATTAAATGAGACAGCTTTCCATCCAATATGCTATCTACTTCATTAAATACTTGTCTTGCAACAGAAAACTCACTATATAAGCTCTTTCCCATTCCTACAAACTGAGAGCCCTGACCGGGGAAAGCAAAAATCATGATAGTTATTATTTATTCCTTATTAAATATACTACTTTATTTATTTTTTGTCAATATTTTAGAATAATGATTGACTTAGTGAATTAAGTTCACTAGAATATTAACTGACTAAAAGTTTATAAACAACAATGAATTATCATAAAATTATTATAGTTATGACAGACGGTCAAGAGTTTGAAACTCGTTCCACTTATGGAAAGGAGGGAGATAGGGTAAAACTTGATAGAGATCCTCTTACTCACCCTGCATGGACTGGAAGTTTGACAAGCGGGTTAGCAAGTAAAACTAGCAAATTAGCTAAGTTTAACGATAAATATGGAAGCATTTTCTAATTTTCCTCCTCTTTAAGTTTTAGAGAGTTTACTGAAGCATGCATAAATACAAAAATATAGGCTATGTTGCTTCTCCATCACCAAAATCGCAGGAAGTATCTAAACTATTAAAGAAACTTAATTTTATCAATATAACAGAAGAAAATAAGTCCGAAATCGATCTATTGATAGTTGTTGGCGGTGATGGCTTTATGCTACGCACTTTGCACAATTACGTCATAGAAAATAAAAACATGCATGTGTATGGGATAAACACTGGCAATGTTGGGTTTTTGATGAATAAATGCTTTAGCTGCAGTGAAAATTTAATTGATCATATAGAGCATGCAACTTCAACTCAGTTAACTTTGCTAAAAATGGAAGCAACAGACACAAGTGGCAAGAGATATCATTACATAGCAGTAAACGAAGTATATGTTTTTAGAAAAGCGAACCAAATAGTAGAAATGAATATTACTATTAATGATAAGCTAAAAGTAGAAAAATTTAGAGGGGACGGAGTAATATTATCTACTCCCACAGGCAGCACTGCATACAACTTCTCTGCCGGAGGCCCAATCTTGCCGCTAAATTCAAATTTACTTGCACTCACTTCTATCAATAGCTATTACCCAAGGCATTGGAATGGAGCATTAATATCAAACGATACGATCGTACAAATTGACATTAACGACACAAAAAACCGTCCAGCACTTGTAGTATCAGATTACAAGGAGTTTCATAATATATCACAGATAAAAATACAAAAAGACCACGAAAACACAATAACTTTGCTTTTTGACAAAGATTACCCTCTGAATGAAAGGATCTTTGATAGACAATTTCTATACTAATAATGTATCTGTTCAGATACATGGCTAATGTACAAATATTGAAACAAAAATTCCAGTGCCCCTGTGATGTCATTCCAGTGCTTGACACTGGAATGGCTTTGTTGCATCGCTACTTATGAAAGGCTAACTATAATTAGGATTATAAGCAACTTATTGAAAATCTTGTTTTTTTGCAATCAATC
>NZ_JAPQLE010000004.1:0-5037 GCF_028982185.1 Wolbachia endosymbiont of Drosophila baimaii
AACATAAGACGCCGATACATTAAGTAATCCTTACCTTTTAATCTGCAGATTGGCGAAAGCAAATACAATAGCTTCAGTTTCATGATAAGGGGGCTGGCGAGGTTTGTCAAGGAAGTTTTTTTGTTTCTGCGGGCTACCTGGTTTTCCTACTGAAATTTTGAAAAATGTAATCTACTCCTATATTCAAATATATCAAGCAGTAATTCAAAATCAGCCATTGCGCCTTTTGCGTTATTATACGCGAGATTGAGCAGCTCTTTGTCCTGATATAAATCAGCAAATTTAAATTCCATACATCCTGATTGTTTTGTGCCTAAAATATCTCCACTGCCTCTTAGCATCATATCCCTTTCAGCAATGTAAAATCCATCTTGTGACTCACACATGATCTTTAACTTTGAAGATGAGCTTTTACTTAAATTATCGTATAATAATACACAAAAAGATGGCTTATTTCCTCGCCCTACTCTGCCTCTTAACTGATGCAATTGTGATAACCCAAATTGCTCTGCATTTTCTATAATCATGATGGTTGCGTCTGGCACATCTATACCAACTTCTATCACAGTGGTTGCAACAAGCAGAGAAAATTCATTTCTTTTGAAGGAAAACATAACTTGATCTTTCTGCTCCTGAGTCAATTTTCCGTGTATTATCCCGACTTTATCAAGAAATGTTTTTTGTAATTCCTGAAAACGCATCTCTGCTGCAGCAATATTGGTCTCTTCGTTTTCTTCTATATATGGACAAATCCAATATGCTTTTTCGCCCCTGTTTATAGCACCTTTTAGCTTTTCAATAACATCTGGCACCCTACTAATGTTCATAGTTACAGTTTTTATTGGCAATCTGGATTTTGGTTTTTCTTTCAAAATTGAACATTCAACATCACCATACATAGCTTGCTGCAAGGTTCTTGGAATGGGAGTTGCAGTAACGAAAAGTATATCGGCATTTTCTCCTTTTCCTACCAAGCGATTTCTCTGCATCACTCCAAATCGCTGTTGCTCGTCTATGACTGCAAGCCCTAAATTTTTAAATGTAACGTTAGCTTGAAATAGTGCATGAGTGCCAATCACTATATTTAAAACACCACTTGCAAGTTCGTTCATGATAATCTTTCTTTCCTTGCGCGAAGTTTTACCAGTAAGCAGCGCAACTTTTATATCGGTACAGGATAAAACTTCCTCAATCCAATTATAATGTTGCTCCGCCAAGATAGTAGTCGGTGCCATTAGAGCTGCCTGCATGTTGTTTTCTACCACATTCATCATCGCAAAAAGTGCAACTACGGTTTTGCCACTACCAACATCACCTTGTAGCAAACTTATCATGCGATACTTGGATTTTTGTCTCTCTGAGATCTCATCTATTGCACGAGTTTGATCATTTGTTAATTGAAACGACAATTCATTTAAAACTTGCTCTTTGTATTTACTCAATATTACAAATTCTCTTCCCCTTTCTTTCACATGATTTTTTCTTGCAAGTTTCAGCGCTAGCTGATACGCAAACAATTCATCATAAGCAAGCCTTTTTCTACAAACCTCAGCTTCCGCCAATGAGCTTGGTCTGTGCAACTTTATGATGCTTTCCCTCCAACTTAACCATTTTTTTTGCTTGATTAATGTATCATCTATCCACTCTGGTAAATCAGGCAATTCCTTTAGATTAGAGCTTATTATGTTCCCAATGCGCTTATTGGTAATGCCACGGCATAATTGGTAAACTGGCTCTATGCAAGCTATTTCTTTAAATTGGTTGATGTCAAGCGACACGTAATCTGGATGAGTAATTTGCCAATGTTCAGCAAATTTTTCGAGTTTGCCACTGATGATCACATTCGCTCCAATTGGAAATAGTTTATATAAATACTTAACTGAGTAATTAAAAAAGACTATGAATATATACTGACTCTCACTTTCAACGACTATTTTATATGGTCTACCTCTAAAAGTGGGCGACTGATGCTCATAAACTTTTGCAATGAAAGTTGTAAATTCTCCAACTCGAGCATCAGATAGTAACTTGCTTCTATCCACATAACTAAGTGGCTTATAAAACAGCAGATCCACCACCTTGTCCCCACCACAAAGTTTAGGCAATATTGCGGAATGGAACTTAGGTATATTCTCCAGCCTGCTATTTAGAAAAATCTGATTGCTCATTGAGATTCATACATGTGTAAAACTGTTATAGAGCCTTTTTAAAATCTTGTCACCTTATGGTCAGGTATGCACTATAGCTAGCACAGCTCTCCAACGTTATACCGCGATTCATTCGCGGTATCTCAGCCGCTAACACGTAACGGAATGACGAATTTGTTGTTTTTAAAATCGTCGGTAAGCCTAAGTTACCCCTAACTATATTTGCTATCATAGGGCTTATAGTAGGTATTTTATTAACTTATTAATCATTTTTATATATTATTATACTATCAGCAGTCTATATCAAGGTATTCATAATGAGTAGCTCTATATCAGAAGAAAAGGAAAATCCAGTAGTTACATTAAGAGCTCAAGCAGAAAAGTTTGGTTTTAGCAAGTTAAGAGCTGGTAAAGACAATGCTGAAGCGAATTCTGGTAATACAGCGTTCTTAGATTTTCAGAGAATGGATTTTGTTATTAACGGCAAAAGTATAAGTAGAGATTTGATTGCCGAGCTATACAAAGAACATGATAGTTTACTGCCAAAAAGTGAAGGTAAAAATGAAGACTACCGCCCATTTGCAAGAAAAGTTTTTAAGGAGATGTTCAAATACGCTAAGGCAGAAGTTCCAAGTGACTCTATCTTGGAAGAATTAGTTATCAATTGTAATCAAGCAGGATATGAAGCTGGTGTACATATAGAGTTTCAAGGTGGACTTAGCCAGCATTCATTCATAATAGAAAGCCCTGAAAAAGTAATAAGTATTGACTGTGTTAGCCAAAATAATGTGAGTGTTAAATCTGATATGACATTACCAATATTTTTCCAAAGGAGTGACGGTACATTCGGTGACAAGGTGTGTGATCTATCCAGCTCACTAGAATTCACGCTTAAGTCTCAAGATGATAAAAATGTAACATACACAAATGGTAACTTGTCACTTACTGTTCCTGAGAGACTGAAGGACTATAATATAGGTGATAAAAGCTTATTTGACATTATAAAAGAATACTTTCAGAAATTGTGCGAGAGGCTTGGATTTTTTAAAATAAAAATAGAGCATGGTTTAGGCGATCCACTAGAAGTAAGCGACCATCTGGAAAATATGGAACCCCCTATTCGTAGTAATGAGCACGGCCTGAATTAAAATATCTTGAGCTTGTTTGCACAATCAATCACTTCAGCATTTAGAAATTGTTTTTTAAACCAGGTATACTGACGTTTCGCGTAGTGTCTTGTGTTTGTTTGAGCAATTTGTATCGCTTCGTCTAAAGTAATCTCACCTTTCAAGTACTTTATAATTTCTGGCACTCCGTGTGCTTTCATAGCTGGCAAATGTGGGGCTAGGTTCATGCTAAGTAGCTTTTTTACTTCATCAATTGCTCCATTTTCAATCATTGTAATGAAACGAGAATTTATTTTTCGGTATACATCTTCACGTTTAGGCAGAATTGTATATATCTTAAAATTATTGAATAAAGGAGGCTGTCTATTCTCTTGCCATACAAAAATTGACTTGCCAGTTTCAGTGATAACTTCAAGTGCCCTTGAAAGGCGGTGCGAGTCATTCATGAACACTTTACCTTGAATCCTTGGATCTTTGCTTAGCGCTAATTTGTAAAACTCCTCTTTACTTAAATTTTTCCTTAATTCGCTTACATTTTTCCTCACTTCCTGACTTATTTGTGGCATTGATGATAAGCCTTTGATTAAACTGCTGATGTAAAGCCCGCTTCCTCCAGTGATGATAGGTATTTGAGCATTTTCTAATGCGTGATTAACTTCTTTTTCTAAATCTTCTAACCATAGACCCACGGAATAATTTTCTTTTGCTGAAACATAACCATATAGTTTATAAAATACTTCTTGCTTTGGTGGTTGAGCGGTAATTATGGGAATTTCTTCATATACCTGCTTTGAATCACAATTTATTATACTAATATTTCCATATTTTTCTATCAGGTTATCGCATAATTCTGATTTACCTGAGGCCGTAATTCCTGTAATAATTACTATATTATTTTTCATTTATATTAATTTAATTAACATATGATAAAGTGTAGTAAAAGTTTGGATTCTACAATCTAAAGTTTGGAGATTTTTATGGCAGAAAACAACGACAATAATTCATTTACTAAGCGTTTCACAAACAGGACTCCTGGCGGTACAGGGGAAGGTTTTTCCAGTAAGTATTCGTCTCAAAACACCAAAGAACGGGCATTAGGGGAAAAAGGAAAAATTTCTGAATTAGCAGGCAAAAAAACCGAATCCAAGGAAGCTTTTTCTGAAAGTGGCGGCATAAAAAGTAAAAGCAGAACTGTCAATGAAAGATCTTTTGCTGATGCAACAAAAAGAAGTAGGTCAGATCTTATATACTTAGTCCGTGGTAAAGATCGTGGAAAATCAGCGTGGCATTATGTATTAGTTGATAAAGAGAAAAGAGAAATGTTTCTAGCAAAAAGCAGAACTGGCTCTATAGATGTTGCAGACTATGGAGAGATTTTGTATTCAGGATGGGGAGAGGATCCACCACAGGCAATAGTTGATAAAGTCAATGAAGAGTTTGGGTTGTAGCAAGTCTGCATAACAAATGGTAAGCTGCGTTGTATTATATTCACAAAAACTAGCGTATCTGTTTAGAGGAGTGGCTAATGTGCAAATATTGAAGCAAAGTGCGTGACACACAGCTGTACGAACATTGCAATATGGTACATAGTAAACGATGTCATTCCAGTGCTTGACACTGGAATCCAGCTTTTTCATAATCATCAAAATGTTGTATTTTAACATAAAACGGCTACTTTTATGCTTACCAACTTAATAAAATTCCTGGATCCCAGTGGGCTTTGTTGCATAGCAACTGAAAAAATCTGGTGGCTACTGACAAAA
>NZ_JAPQLE010000005.1:0-18628 GCF_028982185.1 Wolbachia endosymbiont of Drosophila baimaii
AGTCATAACTATATGCTGCTGGCACTCAACCTCCTTATCATCGTCTATCCTTATCTTATCACATCCGGACTTCTATGAAAAGAGCTATAATTTGTTGGGGTGTGGGCTACGGAAATATTTTTGAATTTGTAATTTTTCAGAAAGCCCTATATTCTTTAGTTTTACATAGCGAACATGAAGTCAAAGCATTATCCTGATACAGTAAGTAGTCCTGATTTTTCGTCATTAGAAAAAGAAATCATAAAATTTTGGCAGGAAAACAAAGTTTTTGAGCGGTCAGTTGGAGAACGTTCTAAGGATAATTGTTTTGTGTTTTATGATGGGCCTCCATTTGCAAATGGACTTCCGCATTATGGACATTTACTCACTGGTTTCATCAAAGACGCATTTGCAAGATATCAAACTATGCTTCAAAAAAGGGTTGAACGTAGATTTGGCTGGGATTGCCATGGATTGCCGGCTGAGATGGGTGCAGAAAAAGAACTTGGAATATCTGGTAGAATTGAGATAGAGAAGTTTGGTATAGATAAATTTAA
Organism: Wolbachia endosymbiont of Drosophila baimaii; assembly: GCF_028982185.1. NCBI lineage: Bacteria > Pseudomonadati > Pseudomonadota > Alphaproteobacteria > Rickettsiales > Anaplasmataceae > Wolbachia > Wolbachia endosymbiont of Drosophila baimaii. The sequence continues at coordinate 537 of NZ_JAPQLE010000005.1, forward strand.
CGATCATTGCCGTACTTCTGTGATGAAATTTTCATCAAAGTGGGAGAAGTATGTAAATAGGCAAGCAAGGTGGGTAGACTTTCACAATGACTATAAGACTATGGATAAATCATTCATGGAGTCGGTCATGTGGGCATTCAAGCAGCTTTATGATAAGGGTCTGGTGTATGAATCAGTGCGCGTTGTACCATATAGCTGGGCATGCGAAACTCCATTATCTAATTTCGAAACAAGGCTTGATAACGCGTATAGAGAAAAAGTTAGTAAAGCTGTAACTGTTGCATTTGAGCTTTTAGAAAACCCACAGCAATTTAAAAGTGTTAAACGAAAGTGTAAATTACTTGCTTGGACTACAACTCCTTGGACGTTGCCGAGCAACTTGGCTTTAGCAATAGGAAAAGATATTAAGTATTGTGCAGTGTCAGTCCACCCTTTGATGTCATTCCAGCGCGTGACGCTGGAATCTATTTCTGGATCCCAGTGTCTGGGCACTGGGATGACAGGGAGTAGTGAAGGAAGTTCAATGAATGGTGAAATATACATTTTTGCTGAAAGCTACTTAGAGAAATTTATCAGCCACTCTGAACAAAACAATATTCCATATGAAAACTGCAATATAAAACTTAAAGCGAATGATCTTGCAGGTCTTTCTTACAAACCACTGTTTGACTATTTTAAAGACACAAAAAATGCATTTCGCGTTTTTATTGCTGATTATGTGACGGAAGAAGATGGTACTGGCGTTGTGCACACTGCTCCTGGATTTGGTGAGGAAGATTTTTACCTTTGCCAAAGCCATGATATTCCAGTTATTTGTCCAATTGATAACAGTGGAAAATTTACTGCTGAAATTTCAGATTTGGCAGGGGTTCATGTTTTTGATACCAATGATACAGTAATAAAAAAATTAAAAGAGCAAGGGAATTGGTTTAAAACTGAACAATATATTCACAATTATCCACACTGCTGGAGAACTGACACTCCTTTGATCTATCGCACTATGCCTTCTTGGTATGTTGCTGTTACAAAATTCAAAAGCAGAATGGTAGAGCTAAATAAGAGAGTTAATTGGATACCAAACCACATTAGAGATGGTCAATTTGGAAAATGGCTTGAAGGGGCACACGACTGGTCAATTTCACGCAATCGATTCTGGGGTACGCCAATCCCTGTATGGAAATCAGACGATGCGAGATATCCAAGAGTAGATGTATATGGTTCAATAGAAGAACTGGAGAGAGATTTTAATGTTAAAATAGACGACTTGCACAGACCATTTATCGATACTTTAACAAGACCAAATCCTGATGATCCAGCAGGAAAATCAGTTATGCGCCGTGTACCTGACGTGTTTGACTGCTGGTTTGAATCTGGCTCGATGCCATTTGCGCAAATCCACTATCCGTTTGAAAATAAGGAGTGGTTTGAATCTGCGGATTTTATCACTGAATACATAGCGCAAACCAGGGGGTGGTTTTATACGCTCTTTGTATTGTCCACTGCTTTGTTTGATAGGGAACCATTTAAGAACTGCATATGCCACGGTGTTGTTTTGGATGTAAAAGGGCAAAAGTTGTCCAAACGTTTGAATAACTATGCAGATCCAATGGAGGTTTTTGATAGATATGGTTCTGATGCACTGCGTTTTCTTATGCTTTCTGGATCTATTGTTTGTGGTGGTAATTTGCTGCTTGATAAAGAGGGAAACTCAATACGAGATGTTCTGAAAAACGTAATAAAACCTATTTGGAATAGCTATCACTTTTTTACCATGTATGCAAATGCAGATGGGATTAAAGCTGAAGTTTGTAAGGATTATCAAAGCACTATTGATCGTTACATGATTTCCAAGTGTTTTGAAGCTGTAGAAGGTATCCAAGCTTTTATGAACAACTATAACTCCCAAGAGGCTTGCAAAATTTTAATGAACTTTTTTGAAGTGCTAAATAATTGGTATATTCGTCGCAGTCGCGAGCGTTTTTGGAAAGGTGATTTGGATCAGGATAAAACTGATGCTTATAATGTTCTATATACAGTTTTTTATTACATACTAAGAGCTGCAGCTCCTTTGTTGCCACTTATAACAGAGAATATATGGCAAGGGCTTAAGTATGAAGAAACATCTGTTCATTTGGCTGATTTTCCACAATTAGAGAAGTTTGATAGTCAGCTCATTGCCAAGATGGATTTGGTGAGAGAGATATGCAACTCTGCACTCTCTATTAGAAACACTTTTAACATACGTATCAGACAGCCACTTGGCAGTATGATCATTTATCATCAGTCTTCCTGCGGTTTTCTTGAAGATGAATATCAAGAGATGATAAAAGATGAGGTAAATGTAAAAAAGCTAGAGTTAGTAAACAGGCTCGAAGGTATTGCATCACTAGAGTTAAAATTAAATTTTCCTGTGCTTGGAAGAAGAGTTCCAGATAAAATTAAGAAACTAGTTCAATATGTCAAAGAGGGGAAATGGTGGCAAGTTGAAAAAACTCACTTCGACGTCATCCAAGTAGCTGACACTGGGATCAAGATGCAGATTCCAGTGTCACGCGCTGGAATGACAGAAGGTTCCGCAAAAGGTTCAATATTTTTGGGAGATGAATCAGAAAACTACATTATCGAAAAAGGCGAATATGAACTATTATTAAAAGCAAACAGTGAATTTTCCTCCGTGTTTGATAATAACAGAGGAATTGTGATTCTGAACACCACTTTAAATGATGAATTAATTCTAGAGGGGCTTGCAAGAGATGTCGTGAGACTTATTCAGGAAACTAGGAAACAAGCTGATTTTCATATATCTGATCGAATTAAGGTGATCATAAAAACAAAAGATGAGAAAATTAAGAAAGCGACAAGTAAATGGAGTGAATACATAAAAGAGCAGACTCTTTCCTTATCTTTAGAAATTAATACAGAAATTGGAACTAACTTTTATTCTAAGGAATATCAGGATTTAAGTGTTGGTATTAAGTTAGATTGTCAGTAGTTGAAAATCGTCAGTGTTTGTGCTATACTTAAGGTAATTGGATAAGGTTATGGTATGAATGCTGTTGTAGATTGTGAGAAAGTTGTTGGTTTGAATAACAACAGTGATGATTTAGGTAAAGTAGAATCTATTTCCAATGTTACTTTAGAAGAGCAAGAAGAGTTTTTTGATGCTATGGAAGAACAGGGCTGGTTAATTAGTAATATCCCGCAGGAATCTACTGACACTTCGGAAGGACAAGAGGAATTCTTTGATTGTAGGACTGCTGATTTTGACATTCCACTCAGTATATTTCATTATAAAGATTATAACTCTGACTTTTTTACTTCTTGGTATAATATATCAAGCGGAATATTTAAGGAAATAAACAGAGCTTGCCCGGAAAAACGGGTATTGAATTTAGCACTATCGGTTTTAATGTTTCCTTATATAGTTTTTACTGTGTTAGGATTAGTCATATATAATAAGTTTAAAACAAATGATAAGATACAAATCAGTTCAGAGGAGAGTAAGACAAAAAAAAGTGAAGTAAGTGAAAGTACAGCAAAAAGATTGGCATATGGTGTTCTTGCTGCAGTAGCGATTCTTGTTAGTATACCTATACTTCTACTCTTGCTTATTCCTGCAACACCCGCCTTAGCTACTTTTTATCTTACAAACAGAAAATTATCTCATTCTTTGGTTGATGTTCTTAAAGTGAGTAGTGGGTTATGTCAAAATGAACACCAAAATATTGAGGTATCTTTTCATGAAATAGAGGCTATTGAAACAGACATTAAGTGGGATATGGAAGTTAAGTTTCCATTGCAATTTAAACAACTACTTAGAGATTTATACGAAGATCCAAAACACAATGCTGTACTAAAATTGTCAGCTAATATCCACTTAAAAAATGGTCTTAAGCCTTTACGTAATGAAATCAAGGATGTGCTTGCAACTTCTATTCAAGAGTTTGCAAAGACTATGGAAGAGCTGATGAAGCTAGAAAAGAAAGATATTACATATGATAAACTGAAGGAATTGTTGAACGAATTCAGACTGAAAGTGGTGAGTAGTATAGATTCTAAGTTGACAACTCACTTAATATACAACGCCTATCAAGTTGCCTTTATACAAGCAATTAAATTTGCACAAAAAAGAGAAGAAGATTTTTCATTAGAAGACGTGCTAGAAGGTATATTAGTGAAACAAGAGCTGGAGAGCCAAGGTAAGGAATTACCAAGTAGAAAAGAGATTATAATAGAAGATTTGAAAAACGCAGGAATGGAAGTAGAAGACTCAAAAGATGATGAATTTTCTGTACATGAGGCGGAATGGAAAAAGCTTATAAAGGAAGGCGAAATAGTTAAAAGGACAGTAATTGATATTTATAAAAATAAGCATCTCCAAGCAACAGAGAAAGCCTTAGGTAATGCGAAAGAAGAAATTGAACGTTTAAGAGGAATAGGTCAAACAAGGTGTAACAATATATATAAGAAATTAAAAGAAATACATGAAAACAGTAGCTTAACAAATGACACCTTAAAAAGGGGGTTAGAAGACCTTTTTAAATTCGAATATGATGATCAAGAGATTGAGCGCAGGCTGATAAAATCAGTAATGAAAAAAGTTCAAGGTGAGTTAAGTCAATCAGATATACCGGATAAGGAGAAGCAAAGCCTAAGGAAGCAGCTTGAAGATTTAGAAAAAAAAGTAAAGGTTCCATCGGATAAGGAAGCTTCAGCTAAAATAAATGACTTTATAGAAAAGATGTATTTAGAAATAAAAAAATATAAAGTGCAAAGGTTACTTCGAGAACAAAAAAAGGGTGTTTTACGTTTATGCAAGAAATTAAGAAAATATGGTGAATCAGGTCTAGCAGAAATAATTGAAGTTTTTCGCGTGCAAGATGAAGGACATTTAGAAAAATCTACATTAGAACAAACACTCAAAGATCAAAATAAGCGTTTACAAGCTGAACAAAATAACAGGGAAAAAGGGCATCCGGGTACAAGATCAATAGAAGTGCTCTTAAAAAGGAATGAAGAAATTCTAAAAGCATTAGGACAATTAGAATCAGACAAAAAAGAATCATTGATAAATGAAAAAGCAACAAATGATTACAGAGAAGAACTAGAATCTCGTGAAAAAATAAAATTTGCAGTAATAGAAGATGAGTTGTTGGAGGTGCTTAAGCAAGAAACTTTTAATGAAAAAGAAATCAAGAAATTATTCGAGAAAGCAGAACTTGAGTACTGTTTAGCAGAAAGATGCATCAAATATCCTGTAATTAAAACAAAAGATAATATCAAACATTTTAGTCAAAATTTATTGTCTCCTTTGATAGACAATTTGACAAAAAATATAATAAATAATATACCAGGAAATAGTGAAGGTTATATACAGAAAGTTAAGAACTGGGGTAAAATTGTGCTTGGTACAATAAGGATGGGAGCATCGAATGTTTACAAAGAGGCTACAGAAAGAAAAGCGTTAGAGGTGGCACACAACTCTTATAAGGAAGGAGAGACATTTCTTCAACATTTCGAATCAAATTATGAGAAAGCTGGGGCTTTTTTAGGTGATTTATTTTCTGATGATGGAGAAAAATTTAAGGATGATGTATGGCCTAAAATAGAAGAGCATTTGCATGGAATGTGGGATAGATTTTTTAAGGATATTGAATTCAAGATAGGGAATAGATTGGATGAAGTAAGTGTGACACAGCAGCAGAAGAACAGCAGAACACTATGATTGCGGTTCAATGATGAGTTCTCAAAGTTCCTCCGGTATTTTCACATACTAAATTAACTATAGTACTTGATTCTTTTTGGATCTCTTTTTCAGTTAAAGTGTGGATTGGAGAGCAAAAAGTAACTGACAACGCTATAGACATTTTATTCGGCTCTATATTGTTCCCGTGGTATATATCAAATACTAAAACTTCTGTGATGAGCTCTGAGCTTTTTTTTACCACATTGATTATGTTACCTACTTCCACATCCTTATTTACAATAAATGCGAAATCACGTTTTACACTTTGGTATTTATAATCGATAAATTTCTTTCTACTTACAGGTAAATTTCCGATATTTTCTAATATTACCTCAAAGCCTACAATTTTTTGTTTGATATCAAACAAATCCGGTACACTTGGGTGCAATTCCCCCAAATAACCAACTATTTTACTTCTAAAAGATAAGGTACCTGACTTTCCTGGGTGATAATATTCTTTTTCTGCTCTTTCTATCATTAAATTATCACAATTGACGTTAAAAAACTCCAAAGCTGCTATGCAATCAGCCTTTGCGTCAAAAACATCTACTTTCCTATCAGTATTATAATGGTTTCGCGGTAAATTATTTCCTGTTCTTATTCCACTTAAGACATGTTTAGACTGAGCTTCACCATCGTAAATCGGCCCGATTTCGAAGATTGCAAGATCAGATATTCCATGGGCAATATTATCAGCAGTAACTTGCAATAAATTTGGCATAATACTTGGTCTCATCATATTAAAGTTATTGTTAAACGGATTATCGATGATAAATAACTTATTCGAGTAACCAAATTTTTCAGCTGTTGATTCACTCATAAACGACCAGGTTAGCACTTCATGAAATCCTCTGTTTGTCATCAAAATACGCAAATTGTCGTATGTACTATCTACTTCTTCAACATTATTTGGTAGTGGTTCTTCTTTTATTTTGTCATAGCCGTATATTCTTGTTACTTCTTCAATTAGGTCAGCAGGTATAGTCACGTCCGGTCTCCAGCTTGGTACTTGTACATTCCAATTGCCTTCGGTTTTTTTATCAATACTAAACCCTAGTTTCGTTAAGATATCAAGCACCTCATCAGGCGATACAGACACACTTCCAAACTTGTTCACATCCTGATAATCAAAGCTCACCTTGGTGTCAGCACTATCTAAACTGCCAGCAGACACTACGCTTGAGGTTTCTCCACCACATAAGTCCAGAATCATTTTAGCTGCAAGGTTGAGTCCATCAAAAGTGAATCCAGGATCAACTGAACGTGCAAATCTGTAACTAGCGTCTGTGGAGATGCCGAGCTCCCTTGAGGATTTGGCAATAGAGATTGGATCGAGCAAAGCTAATTCCAAAAAAATATTGGTAGTTTCAAAAGTACATTCACTGCACTTACCACCTATAATTCCAGCAACTCCATGGATATTTTTATCACCTGCAATAACGCTTATGTCTTTGTTTAATAAGTATTCTTTACCGTTTAAACCAGCAAATTTTTCTCCGTCGTTTGCTTTGCGTACTGTGAGCTCTCCTTCTATTTTTTTTGCATCATACGCGTGCATTGGGCGGCTGAAAGATATCATAATATAGTTCGTGATATCAACTATTGCAGAAATGGAGCGCATTCCTATCGACTCCAGCCTATCTTTTAACCATTTTGGGCTTTCTTGATTTTTTACATTGGCGATGTATATTCCACTAATAAAACTTTCCCCGTCAATAACTTCAACATCGATTGGTGAATTTATGGAGCTGGTAAGTTGTGGAATGCTTAAAGTCTTTAATGTCCCAATTCCAGTTGCAGCAAGGTCGCGAGCTATTCCATAAATGCCTAAGCAATCTCCACGATTTGGAGTAACATTTATATCAATTACAGGGTCACAATTGAAAAATTTATCCCCTACTTTATAATCATCAGAAAGCTCGATTATTCCTTCACTTTTCTCTTGAACCAGCGCAAGTTCAGAAGCAGAGCAGAGCATCCCTTCACTTAGCATTCCTCGTATTTTTGTGGACTTAATTGTGAGATCACTTTCTGGCAATGTGCTACCAAGAGATGCAAGCACAGTTTTCATACCTTCTCTAACATTGTTTGCTCCGCAAACTATTTGTAGAATTTTACTCCCATCATTTACTTTACATAATTTTAATTTATCGGCATTTGGATGAGGTACGACTTCTAATACCTCTGCAACGATAAGCCCAGCTAATTTGGTATTGTCGATCACATCTTCTACTTCTAACCCTATGTGAGTTAATTTATCGGTAATTTCTTCTAAACTAGCATTGGTTTCTAAGTACTCTAATAACCAAGATAATGTGAATTTCATGGACCTAAAAAGAAGTGAAAAAGTTATTGTAATGTAAAATGTAGTGATTTTAAAGCTTATTGTAGTGGAATACTTCTACATCATGAGCAATGATGTAGAAGCTTTTGTAACTTTATATCTTCTTGTGAAGAGAATTTATCTTCTTTATATCACCTTTTAAATCTATTTCCGTAAAGAATTTAAGATTCATATTGTGGTTATCTGCATGGAAGCTATGAATGTAGCCATCTATAGTTAAGTCTCCTATCATATTATGGCTTTCATCTAGTATTTCGCTTCCTATGTGATAATTGCCAGTATGTTCGTTAAAGGAGCTATCTGTCAATTTGATGTATCCGTTGCCAAATTCCTGCTCTAAATTCAAAGGATGATTAGTGTTAATAAAATCTATTTCGTTCATTATATACCTCACTAAAAATTAAATTATAATTAAAATAAGATGTTAAGTCAAGAGTTACTGTAATTGGCATTTTGATTACATATTTTGTTAATATGCTAATGCTATAATGATACAGAGCTCTACATAATCTTAACTCTTGACTTTGTCCTATAAAATTCATACTTTATTTACTGTTGATAGTTCAGATTAAAATGGCATTAAATCCGCTGGAGCAGTTTAAAGTATGTACGGTAATAGAGTTACCCAGGTTATTTGGGTATGACGTAAGCTTTACCAATTCATCTTTTTTCACGATGATTTCGGTGATATTGATGATACTCTTTTTGCTTTTTGGAATAAAGAAGGGGTCAGTAATACCAGGATATTTGCAAGCTGCAGTTGAGTATGTATATGATTTTGTTATCTCAATAATAGAAAGTAACACTGGAAGCAAAGGCTTGCAGCACATTCCATTGATATTCACAGTATTTATTTTCATTTTATCGTGTAATTTGGTTGGTGTTCTTCCTTATAGTTTCACGGTCACAAGTCATGTGATAGTCACCTTCGCTTTATCGATGGTGGTTTTTATTTATATAACGATTGTTGGATTTAAAGAAAGGGGAGTAGAATTTTTACGCATATTGCTACCAAAAGGAACTCCTTCGTGGCTTGCACCTATAATAATTATTATTAAGTTGTTTGCTTATTTAGTAAGGCCGATTAGCCTATCAATAAGGCTTGCAGCAAATATGATTGCTGGTCATACAATCATCAAAGTGATAGCAGGGTTTATTGTAAATATGAACATATTTCTCACTCCTGCGCCGTTTTTGTTCATAATTGCATTGATAGGATTTGAAGTATTTGTTGCAATTTTACAAGCTTATATATTTACTATATTAACATGTGTATATTTGTCAGATGCAGTAAAGTAATTGACTTCCTTGTAGAATATTTTACAATTAGATTATAAAGAAATAGTTAAGGGTAAATATATGGATTTAGTAGCTTTAAAATTTATAGCAATTGGTTTAGCTGTGTTTGGAATGCTCGGTGCTGGTTTAGGTATAGCTAATATCTTCTCTGCTATGTTAAATGGGATTGCGAGAAACCCTGAATCAGAAGGTAAAATGAAAAGTTATGTTTATATTGGTGCTGCCATGGTTGAAATCATGGGATTGCTTGCGTTTGTACTTGCAATGTTGTTAATATTTGCTGCTTAACAGATGCCACAGCTTGATGTTTCAACTTTCTTTTCTCAAGTTTTTTGGTTTTTAATTTTTTTCTCTTCACTTTTTTTCGTAGTAAGTTGTTTATTTTTGCCAAAGTTAGATGAAATAATAAGCACTAGAAGTAAAGAAGTATTGGATTCTTTTAATAGTTCTGTTCATCTTTTAAGACTTACGGGAGATCAGGTTGCCAAGTATAACGCAGCTTTAACCCAAGCTAGAATACAGGCAAAAAAAATCATAGATGATGCACTTGCTCAGGTAGAAGAAATGAGAGCTAATGTTAAGAATATATTAGAAGAGGAAGACAAAAAAAAGAGCAAGCTTATTGAAAAAAAAGTGGCAGAATTTAAATCTGAATATACTGATCAGTTAAAACAAATGGCTACTAGTATTGCTTTAATTTATTATACTAAATTGACTAATTCTGAAATTGAAGAGGAATTTATTGCTGACTTGGTGTCCAAAGAATTTTAGGGGTTTTTATGTCTACATCACTGATTATCGGTCTTGCCTTCTTGGTAAGTTTTGTCCTTTCGTATAAATTGCTAAAGAAAGTGATAAAAAATGCGCTTAACAATAAGCGTAACAAAAGCAAATTTTCAAGTGAAGAAACTGAAAAATTCAGGAAAGATATGTTGGAGTATTACAAAAAATCTTCTAAAAAATACAAAGAATTAGATGCAGAAGTTAATAAAATGATGAATGAAGCACTTGATAAAGCTAATAGTATCATTAAGCACAATAGACAGCAGCTAGATCAGACATTAGATGACAATGCCCATTCTAACTTGAAGAAAGTCACTGACCAAGTTGAAAAAGCTCTTGGAGATTTACAGGCTAACACAGCGAATATGGCTGCTGATGCTGTAAAAAAAATAATGTATGAACGTAAAGATGATAAGCGTAGTAGTGAGGTCATATCTTCATTTTCACGTGACTTAAATAAAAAATTGCATTAGGTTTGATGCCTATACTTCAAGCTGATAATGTAGAAAAAATTAAGTTTGATTCTAGTTTGTGCAAAGAGCAAGAGAAACTTTTTTACTATAAATTTAATATAGTTCCTTGGCAAAAATTAAATGATACTACTTTTTTTATGGCTGAAGACACAAGCCGAGATATCAACCGTTGGGTCGAAGCTCATTACGGTATTGACTATGTATTAATAAAAGTGGATAGCGAACAGATTTTAAATCTTCTTAACTCGCACTTTGGTATTTCAGAATTTGCAAGCAAATACTTATATTACAAGAATCCTAATTTTTCAGCTAAAAGCATTAAACTAAGCTCAATATTTTTTGCTTCTTTCTTTATTGTAACTTCAATTTTAACACTAACAGAGAAATATACATATTTTGCTTTGATGTTGATATTTATAATCGGATGTTCTAGTTATTTATTCAAGTTTATAGCTACAGTTTTTAGCTTATGTGAAACCTCCAACCAAAAAGTGGATTATAGTAAGCTGAATGAAGAAGATTTTCCTATATATACTATTTTATTGCCTGCTTTTAAAGAAAGTGCAGTGATAGAGCAATTGCTCGAAAGCATTGAAAGTTTGAATTATCCAAAATCAAAATTAGATGTGAAGCTTCAGGTAGAAAGTGATGACCAAGAAACGCTAGCAGCTATAGAAAAGTACACTTTACCGCAGTATTTTGAAGTAATAAAAGTGCCTCATTCTTTGCCTAGAACAAAAGCCAAGTCATGCAATTATGCTATGAGCTTTGCTAGAGGAAAGTATGCAGTAATATATGATGCGGACGATAAACCAGACCCATTGCAGTTAAAAAAAGCACTGATTGAATTTAATAAGGGCGACGATAAGTTAGCCTGTGTACAGGCGAAATTAAATTACTATAATTGTGATTATAATTTTCTCACAAAATCCTTTTCTCTGGAGTATATGAACTGGTTTCAATACTTATTGCCTGGATTCCAAAAAATGAACATGCCAATGCCTTTGGGTGGTAGCAGTAATCATTTTTCAGTAAAAATTCTAAAAAAAGTGTTTTTCTGGGATGCTTATAGTGTTACCGAAGATGCTGACCTTGGTTTGAGACTTGCGCAAATGGGATATAAAACCAGGATGATTGACTCAGAAACATTGGAAGAGTCACCAATTGCTGTATTTGCTTGGATTAAGCAAAGAGCGCGCTGGATCAAAGGATATATGCAAACTTATATTGTTCATTTAAAAAATATAAAGTCACTTTATAAACACACTGGATTTAAGGGAATTTTGCTATTGAATCTTTTTGTTGGCTCTGCAGCTTTTATATTTTTTACTACTCCATTTTTACTGCTTTCATTGATATTAACTAAAGTTTTAAATAAATTATTTTTGTACTATTTTATAGTGGTATACGTTACTAACCTGATTCTTTTGGTAATGGCTGTCAAACAGCAAAAGATGTCTTTTTATTTTTATATAGTATCGATATTTTTTCCGGTCTATAGTCTGCTACATAGTGTTGCAGCTTTTCTTGCCTTGTGGGAGTTTATTCTTTACCCTGAGCGATGGAACAAAACTAAACATGGTTTATGGAAGCAAAACCTGTAGCCATTTGGCTTTTTCTCTGCTCGGTCATGGTAATTCTTATGGTAGGAATTGGTGGATTTACCAGACTTACAAGAGCGGGATTGTCAATCACGGAGTGGAAACCCATCACTGGAACATTACCACCACTGAGTGAACAAGACTGGCTACAAGAAAAATTAAAATACGAAGCTACACCTGAATATAAAGCACTTAACTATGGTATTAGTATGGAGGAGTTTCGCGCTATATACTTAATAGAATATGTACACAGATTGGTGGCAAGACTAACAGGTTTAGTCTTTGTCCTGCCATTTATATATTTTACATTAAGAAGAAAAATATCTAAAAAAGTAGTAATAAAGCTATTTATGGCATTATTATTTGGAGCTTTACAAGCTTTTGCTGGTTGGTATATGGTTAAAAGTGGTTTAGTAACTGAACCTCATGTTAGCCACTATAGGCTTGCACTTCACTTATTATTAGCATTAATTATCTTTGCATTATTGTCATATCAATTTTTTGATTACCAAATCAGGCCAAAGCAAACTAAACTTAAGATTAGTAGTGACACTATATACTATACAGGGATGATTTTGGCCCTAATTGTAATACAAATAATTTTCGGTGCGTTTGTTGCGGGATTAAATGCTGGTTTGATTTACAATACCTTTCCACTAATGGACGGACAAATCGTTCCAGAAGATTTATTTTTCTTACACCCTATATGGCTGAATATCTTTGAGAACAGAGCGACAGTGCAATTTATACATCGAGCACTGGCATTGCTAATACTAACTTTGGTAGTAATACTCACAGTAAAAAATGCTAGCATAAAATCGGTATATATTATGCTACTCTCCGTCGTCATTCAGATCATTTTAGGTGTAATTACTCTATTATTGCACATACCGATAGCCATTGCCATAGCTCATCAAGTGTTTTCATTTATCTTGTTTGGGTCAAGTTTATACTTCTTGTGTTATTTAAGGAAGCAGACTACATCACCAATCTGCACATTTTTTCCTTCTTGAACGGGAATATTTTTTATCACCATTGCTGCTTCAGCACATATAATATTTTCCATTTTCATCGCTTCCACAACAAATAAAGGTTGTCCTATTTCTACCTGATCTCCTACATTTACGTGTAATTTAACTAATAAGCCAGATATTGGGGATTTTACAGCATCTACTGAAATCCCTTCTGTTTCATTATTTAGCATTAACTTACTTAATTCAGCTACATGAGGTTTAAATATACAACACTCAGCTTTCATACCTGCATGTCTTATGAAGTATTTACTGCCTTGTTTTTCTACTTTAAATGTTATATCAGCATCATCATTAATTGTAATATATAGTAACTCATGACTTGATTTCCACTTACCACTTACAGAATATACGTTATGGTTGTATATTGTTATTAACGTATTATCTTGGTACTTTACGTTTACAGAGTACTCATTGTCATTTATTACAACTACAAGCGTTTCATTCACTGCCTTATGATAATACCTTTCTTCATTTTCTAAATGAACATATAACGTAGTGAAAATAAATATTTTAATATACTCTTCTGTAATAAAATCGCCGTGAAACCCACTAGGGTAATGATCTGGAATAAATCTCGTGTGGAGCTTCGCTGCAATAAAATTTGGGTGATGGAAGATGGATTCTAGAAATTCTATATTATTTGTTACTCCTTTTATATAGCATTCAGACAATGCTTTTTGCATTCTGCTGATCGCTTCTACTCTATCTTTTCCACATGTTATAACTTTTGCAATCATTGAGTCATAGAACGTGCTAATTTCTGAACCTGCAGCAACTCCATCATCTATTCTTATGTAATCATTTTCACCCGGTTTATCGTAATATTTTATTCTTCCGCTGGAAGGGAAAAATTTCTTCGATGGGTCTTCAGCGCAAATTCTACTTTCTATTGCAGAACCAGTAAGTTTAATATCATCCTGATTGAATCTCAATTTCTCTCCACAGGAAGTTCTAATCATTTCTTCTACTATGTCTATTCCAGTTATAAATTCTGTTACTGGATGCTCAACTTGCAATCTCGTATTTACCTCAAGAAAATAGAAGTTTTGGTCTTTATCTACAACAAACTCAACAGTGCCTGCTGAAAAATAGCCAACTTGCTTTGCCAGAGAAACACATTGAACATACATTTTTTGTCTTACTTCTTCACTAATGAATGGACTTGGCGTTTCTTCTATTATTTTCTGATTATTCCTTTGTATCGAGCATTCTCTTTCTCCAAGACAAACTATATTGCCATATTTATCTGCTATGATTTGTATTTCAATATGTCTTGGTAGTTCTATATATTTCTCTATAAAGATACTGCCATCCTTAAAACTTTTCTCTGCTTCATTTGTTGCTGATGTGAACGCTAGTTCAATTTCTTTTTTGGAATTTACTATTCGCATTCCCTTGCCACCACCGCCTGATGCAGCTTTGAGCATAACGGAAAAACCGATCTCTTCAGCAACTTGAGCTGCATGGGCAGCATCGCTGATCTTACCCATATATCCTGGCACTACATTCACTCCAGCTTTTCTTGCCGCTTCTTTTGCTGTTATTTTGTTGGCTGTAACTTCTATTGTTTCTGCACTGGGGCCAATGAAGTCTATATTATGCTTCTGCAAAGCACGTGGAAAATCTGGATTCTCTGCTAAAAAACCATAGCCAGGATGAACTGCCTGCGCACCTGTTTCAACTGCTACTTCACATATTTTTTCAATGTTTAAATAACTGAGGCAAGATGGCGAAGGGCCGATATATCTTGACTCATCTGCTTGTCTTACATGCACAGAATTTACATCTGCATCCGAGTATATGCACACACAAGATATACCCATCTTATGGGCAGTTCTGATAATCCTGCAGGCAATCTCTCCCCTGTTTGCTATTAAAATCTTACTGTACTTCTTTTCTATCATCGTATGAGTATACTTTCTGAAGTTAAGAAAGTAAATTCCTATATCATTGCCTGCAAGTAATTTCTAGCTTCATCAAACACCTAAACTTTCTCCTGCAAGTTGTACATTAGCATTTTCCACTAAAGTGCTTTCGTTATGCAAGGCATGTATCTCGCTACATGCTTTAACTGACAGGTATGTGACTCCGCCAGAAGCTATTGCAACCATCGAGCTTAGTGCAAAAGATTGAGAAACTAAAAATAAAAAGTATAAAGACAAACATAAAGCAGCGATACATGCTATCGCTCCTATTATATATAAGCACAGGTGAAACTTCTGGTTACATATAAAGCTGTCTTTTATGCCTGCGATTTGCTTAATTTCTTTCTGTTGTGCAGCATTTAAGTAATAAAGAGGAGTTTCCCTCTTCTTATTAAAAGCATAGCCTTTACTGCAGAGCGCATCTTTAATATATTTTTTATTACATTTGAGTTCCTCTTTCAATCTGCTTACTTCTTTCCGACTTCCAGCTTCTTCTGCTTTCGTAATTTTGTTATCAGCTTCCGTCTCTAAGTCATTCACAATCTCTTGTACTGCAGGCAGCAAAATTCCACTTCTTGCTGCTTCATGAAATGGATTATCTCCATATTCATTATGCGCAGTTACAGAAGCAATGTTCTTCTTACAAATGTCTACAAATTTACCTTTGTTTTGTATTCTTGCAGCTAAATGCAGGAGATTATCTGCCTGTACTCTTTGTTTTGTTTTATCAAATGGGCCGGTGTAACGCCAACTGACATTAGCTTCATTATCTAAAAGCAGTTGTTCTATTTCCTCACTTAAAGATCCAATCATAACTCACCTCGCTATATTTAACCAATACTAAATTATGCAACACAATTTATGAAAAATAAATAAAATTTTATCTCTCAGAATAAATAAATTCTAAATTGTTACAAACATAAATTTTAGCTATCATCACTTACATTACTGTAATAGACAAATATGCCAGACGTAGTCACTAGATTCGCTCCATCACCAACAGGGTTTTTGCACATTGGTGGGGCTCGTACTGCGTTATTTAATTGGCTCTATGCAAAGCATCATGGTGGCAAGTTTTTGCTGAGAATTGAAGACACCGACAGAAAACGTTCAACGCAAGAAGCAATTGATGCAATTATAGAAGGGCTAAGATGGCTCGGTATGAGCTATGATGGGGAAATAGTATATCAGTCAAAAAGAATAGAGCGGCACATTGAAGTAGCAAACCTTTTAGTTGAGAGGGGTAGGGCGTATCACTGTTATTGCCCTGAAGATGAAGTTACAGAAAGGAAGACAAAAGCAAGAGAGGAGGGCAAGATATATAAGCATAAGTGTACTACAAAACCTCCTTCTTGTCATCCAAGTAGCCGACACTGGGATCCAGAAAAGAATATGTGGTCACGCGCTGGAATGACATCGGGTGTGAGGTCAGTTATCCGTTTCAAAGTGCCAGACTCACAAGAGATCGTCATTGATGACAAAATATACGGCCAAATCAAAGTAAATAGCGACCAGCTTGATGACATAGTAATCTTACGCTTTGATAACACTCCAACATATATTTTTGCCGTAGTAGTTGACGATCATGATGCTGGAATAACTGATATAATACGTGGCTCTGACCATCTCACTAATACCTTTAAACATCTGCTAATATACCAGGCTCTTGATTTTGACATTCCACGCTTTGCACATGTGCCGCTTATCCATGGGGAAGATGGGAATAAGCTATCCAAAAGGCATGGTGCCACAAGCGTTTGCGATTATGAAAAGATGGGAATATTGCCAAAAGCGAT
Source organism: Wolbachia endosymbiont of Drosophila baimaii (assembly GCF_028982185.1). Taxonomy (NCBI): domain Bacteria; kingdom Pseudomonadati; phylum Pseudomonadota; class Alphaproteobacteria; order Rickettsiales; family Anaplasmataceae; genus Wolbachia; species Wolbachia endosymbiont of Drosophila baimaii. The sequence goes on from NZ_JAPQLE010000005.1 coordinate 17,538, forward strand.
GCGTAATTACTTGCTGAGACTTGGCTGGAGTCACGGCAACGATGAGATTATTAGCGATGAGCAAGCAATAGAGTGGTTTAATTTAGAAAGTATTGGTCGTTCACCTGCACGGCTCGATTTCAAAAAACTGGAGCATTTGAATAACCACTATATTAGTAATATGAGCAATGAAGATATTCTGACTCTAATGCTTAGAGAAAATACTCTAACTGACAAAAAAAAGGGCTATTTACTGCAGGGACTGACAGAGCTAAAAAAAAGAGCAAACTACCTGACCGAATTATTGGATTTAGCAAAATTTTATATTCAAGATCCGCCACTTGATTTAAGTGAAGAAGCTTGTCAAATTGTCAAATCTAACCTCAATATAATTAAGTTACTCGCATCATTTCTGTCAAAGATCGGTGATGAAAATTGGAATAAGGGTTTTTTATCTTCTCAGATCAAGGAATGTGCAAAATTGCACGATATGAAAATAAGCGATGTATACCACTCATTACGCGCCCCTATAACTGGAGTAATGGATGCACCTGGAATCATTGATATCATGGTGATTCTTGGTAAAGATGAGTGTATAAGAAGGTTACAAGCAATTTAAATGAAATAAGAAAATTACTTGACATCCTTCGCCAGCCCCCTTATCATGAAACTGAAGCTATTTATTTATCTTCGCAATCTGCAGATTAAAACGACAAAGGGAACTTTGTATTTGGCGTAAATCATGCTTAATTTTTTGTACTATGTGCACCTCATGTCTTTATAAAACTTCTGGGTTTCTACCTATACAAGCCGAAACGCGCTTATAAAGCGTTTAAGACATCAAAAGACGTCAAATAGAACAAGGGAGAATTTGAATACTAGCTACCCTAGGTTTTCTTTGCCTTTTTTTTATTTGGTAAATTTCTTAAATATTTATAGCTAAACGACAATCGTCATCCCGCTGCTTGTGAGCGGGATCTAGAGATACCGCGAATGAATCGCGGTATGACGGCTAAGTAGGGTGTCATCCCAGTGCTTGACACTGGGATGGCTTTGTTGCATCGCTACTTATGAAAGGCTAACTATAGTTAGGATTATAAGTAACCTATTGA
>NZ_JAPQLE010000006.1:0-546 GCF_028982185.1 Wolbachia endosymbiont of Drosophila baimaii
TCATAACTATATGCTGCTGGCATTCAACCTCCTTATCATCATCTATCCTTATCCTATCACATCCGGACTTTTATGGAAAGAGCTATAACTCCCCCAAGTTCATGTGTTGGTTCATTAACTTTTACTCCCTTTGCTAGTAGGAGTTTTACTATTGGTACACTGTTACATTCCACAGCAAGATGTAACAACATACAATTTACAGTTTTGCCTGAATTTAATATACTGAAGATCTTATCTTTTAACCGCCCACTTTTTTTTAAATCACTATACATATTATGTGTTGTATGCTTTTGTGAGTTTATCTTTTCTAACTCATTTCCTATTCTTTCAAGTAAATTATTCTCATTTAAACCTTCACTCTTGCTTACCTCATTTATTATTTCAAAAAACTTTTCCTTTTTTATTGCCATAACCTTTCCTCTCAATTTATTTATTATTGCTGAACAGTCTCACAAAAAAGTTATAGCTCTTTCCATAAAAGTCCGGATGTGATAGGATAAGGATAGATGATGATAAGGAGGTTGAATGCCAGCAGCATATAGTTAT
>NZ_JAPQLE010000007.1:0-9165 GCF_028982185.1 Wolbachia endosymbiont of Drosophila baimaii
AATCATAACTATATGCTGCTGGCATTCAACCTCCTTATCATCATCTATCCTTATCCTATCACATCCGGACTTTTATGGAAAGAGCTATATCGATCAAAACCAAGAGCTTAAAAGAAAATATATATCAATAACTATATAGTAGCGGGATGACGGTTTTTCAAATTATCGGTAAATCTAAGTCAGTTTAGCTATAGGCAGCAATTTTCTGTATTTATTTTAAATTGAAGAAAGCTCAAATGAAAGATCGTGTTTTGCTAAAAATCACAGAATGCAGTCTGGTTACTATTTAAAAGGATATGTTCAAAAAACTGTGTCAAATCAACTCATACACTTCATTACCAACTTCATGATGAAGTTCCGCAGTTGGATGGAAATAATCAAAAAAGAAATAATCCTTTAGTGTTTCTTTGCTACACCCAGGGTTATAGTGAACGTCAAGTTCCCCTTTAAATATCAACTTTAAGAGTATTTTTATATTTTCTTTAAATCTCCCAACTTGGTCTGCAATGTTCGATGTGCATGCATCTTGACAATTTAAACCTTTGCTCTTGTATTCGCTAAACATACTTCTCATTTTAGAGTTAAGATCAAATGCTTTTATTTCAAGATTTGTACTTTTCTTCATATAATCTAAGCCTTTAGCCAGTTTTGCATTGAAACTCTCCGTGAGCTTTGTAGCTAGTTCCCTTGCTTCTTCATCTCTATTAAAAGCTGGTATTGAGCCAACTTCAGGTGCATTTGCAACAACTACATGCTTAACACCATGTTCATTTAGAACCTTAAGTGCATTACATATTTCACTCACTGCTTGTTCCAACACTTCTTCCGCTTTAGTATCGTCATAAGCAGTGGCAACCATAACATCATTTCCGCCGATTATGATGCAAAATAAATCTTCTTTACCTATATCTGGATGATGTTTAATTACCGCATCTAGCTGGTTAGCTAAACGAAATTTATTGAAGAAATAAGAAAAAATAGGGTCAAAAATTTCAGATGCTGTTGCATATGAAACTGCGTAATTCTGACCTTGCTGTTCGTGGCATCTCCCAAAAAATGAATAACTCCACCCAGGTTTAAATTCATCTAAATCTAAATATTTTGCTATATATTCAACAGCAGTAGGGCCATTGCTAAAAGATCTTCCTTGATAAAAAGGATCATCAAATTTTACGCTTTTTGCAAAGGATAAATTATTTAAAATTCCAATGATTGCGCCATTATCGGATAAGCTATCACCCAGAACATAAAAATTTCTATACTTTGAATTAGAATTGTCATTTTTGTTTGTCATAATATTTACCGTAGATTAGCATATTGTTTCATTAGATTCATAGAAAAAGAAAAATAGCGGTGAAATTATACAACTTTGGCCTAACTTGCTCTCCACTTTTTCCGGGCAAAATCAGCTTCTTCTTAACTTGACACGTATACTTAAAAGAACCCTCTAAGTTTTCTAGCACGGCTTGGATGTTTCAACTTGCGCAGTGCTTTTGCCTCTATTTGCCTAATTCTCTCACGTGTTACATTAAAAATTTTTCCTACTTCTTCTAAGGTATGTTCCTTCCCATCTTTACCAAGGCCAAAACGCATTCTTAAAATTCTTTCTTCCTTTGGTGTTAAAGTTGCAAGAACATTGGTTGTAATGCCACGCAAGTCAGCAAGTATTGCAGCATCCTCTGGCCTGGAGACTCGCTTGTCTTCTATACAATCACCAAAGGTACTACTATCATCTTTTCCTGTTGGAGCTTCAAGACTTACTGGATCCCTTGCTATTTTCATAACTTTGCGTATTCTTTCCAGTGGCATTGTCAGTTCTACACTCAATTCCTCTAACGTCGGCTCTCTTCCCATCTCATGAGTCATCTTTCTTAATGCTCTGTTGATTTTACTGATAATTTCCACCATATGAACTGGTATTCTAACTACTTTAGACTGCTCAGGTATTGCTCTAGTGATTGATTGTCTTACCCACCAAGTGCCATAAGTTGAAAATTTATATCCACGTTTGTAATCAAACTTATCCACGGCCTTCATAAGACCAATATTGCCTTCTTGTATCAAATCAAGCAGATCAAGGCCTCTTTTTGAATACTTCTTAGCAATGGAAACTACTAGCCTTAAGTTAGCCTTAATCATTTCTTGCTTTGCTTCAGAGACTTCTCGTTCGTGTTTTTGTATTCTCTTGATTAGCTCCTTAAATTCTTGTACGTTATCTTCCTGTATATGCTGCTTAATACCGTTCAAGGTACTAGCTATATGTTCAGAGTTATCGTCTATAAACCTTAAAAATTTGTTTTTTAATTCACCTGTAAAAGAGGACTGATTTTCATTGATCTTTAAAAGACTTATCTTTTTCAATTCGTGCTTTAAAAGCACGTCATCATAAACTTTATAGAAACTTTCTCTATCGATATCGTATTTTCTAGCCTCAGCAATAAGATTAGCCTCTTCAAGCGTAATGGATCTATTTATCTTATAAAGTTCTTGTGTAATTCTGGCAACAGCAGCATCACTTAACTTAATTTGTAATGCTATAGACCATACTTGATTATACAAATTTTCTAGCTCATTAGAGAAATTTTTAGAATTTTTTCTTAATATCAACGCTTCATTTGTTAAAGTAATTATCTCATCCAATGCAACTATGACCTTTGGCAATAAGTCACTTTCCATTTCAAGAATAGAAACATTTAAATTGACTGAACTTATATCTTCATTATTACCGTCTTTCTCATCATCACTTTTTTTACTATCTTTCTCATCATCACTACAGTACTCAGCATCTTCAGAAACATCCTCAGAATCCTCAACATCTTCAGCACTTTCTTCACTCTCTTCACTTTCTTCTTTGGGTACCACATTAAAATCAGAGTTATAAATTGCATCCAGATCTATAATTTCTCTCAGTAAGAGAGCTCCATTACTTAAATCATCACGCCATACTTTTATCACCTTTAATGTTACTGATGTTTCAATTATTGCGCGTAACATGTTATGCTTTTCAGATTCAATTTTTTTTGCTATCTCGATTTCATCTGCCCTTGATAAAAGCTTTACGGAGCTCATGTCTTGTAAATAAATCCTCACTGGATCATCATTTTGTACTAAAGTTGCAGTAACATTTGGCGATGTGTCATCATCATCAAGTTTACTATCATCACTGTTGGAAGGAATATCTTCTTCATCTTCGCTACTTTCAAGCACATTAATTCCGGAATCCTGCAATAAAGATGTAGCATCATCTATAAAGTCAGACGAAAAATTTTCATCTGATAATTTATCATTTATATCATCAAAGGTGATAAAACCACCCTTTTTTATACTCTTAGTTACCAGATCTTTGATAATTTTTTTCTTATCTTCTGCATCATTAATAGTTGACATCATTACCTTTATAGTTTACAATTTTATTTCTTATTAACAAAAAAACTTACAACGAGCAAGTCTATAATTTTACTTTTAACTTGTGGCTATTTGTTACTTCATATAGTTTAAGATACTGTTAATTTATGTACACTTGTCTTAATCAATTGTTCCATACTTTTCTTCCATTTTTACTGCTATGGATAATCCAACTGAAAATGTTGCAATTCCAACCACTATAGCAGTAAGCATTAAAACATGGGGTATAGGATTGCTATATGAATAAAAATTTGAAACCAATATAGGAGGCAAGGAACTTTTTATATATCCTAGAGATATGTAAAATAACAAAACAGATGCTTGGAAGACGCTTACCCCTATTATTTTCTTGATTAAATTTTTATCGTTTATAATAATATATAAACCTAGCACCATTAATACAATAATAATCGTATAATTATATAAAGTCATTGTTTTTTCCTACGAGCAAAATTTATATATATAATTAACATAGAGGAGCAGACAGTAAATGCTACACCTAATTCCACCAAAAAAATACCTAATTTTTGACCGGTTCTATTATTGGTTAACAAGATATCATAAGATAAAAAATTTTGGCCAAGTAAAGTTGTTGCAACGCCCGTTCCTCCATAAATTAAAATACCTAACACGTTAGTCAATCTAATCACAGAATAAGGTATTGCTTTTAGAGTTGTAGATACACCAAATAGCATTGAATATAATATTATCCCGGAGGCAATAATTATTCCTGCTTGAAAACCTCCACCCGGAGTGTAATCACCGTGAAATTGTATGTATAAACCAAATAAAATGATAAAAGGTATCATCAAAAATGTTACTGCATTTAATATCGGATCTTTAATCATTTTCTTTTTCTTCTTTTAATATCAACGTTATACAAAGCGCAGCAGTAAAAACTACTATAGTTTCTCCAAACGTGTCATAACCACGAAAGCTTGCCAAAATAGCTGTCACTATATTAGGAATACCGGTAGCTTTTTCGGTATTTTCCACATAATAAGGAGCAACATGCAAGTGGATCGGAGCATTGTGGCTGCCAAAATCTGGCAATTGAATCATAAAATATGACAAACATACAGCCAGAAATAACATAAAAAAAAGCGTTATAGGGTTATGAGATAGATTTACTTCATGATTCTTTATCAAGGAGAGTGCTGCAAACGTAAAAACTGTACTGAGCCCCGCACCAACAGAAGCTTCAGTAATTGCAACATCAGGTGCATTCATAATTAAGTATATAAGCGCAATCAGTGAACTAAATACACACATTAGAACAGCACTTACAACTAAATGTCGCGAGAAAACTATAAAAACCGTAACTGTTAGTAACAACAAAAGTAACACTACATTTAATATTTCTAACACCTTAGCCTTCTCTAACAGTTTTTTTCTTAACTTTATAATGAGTGCGCGCTAAAATATAGCTATTAGTTGAGTTAGCTACCCATATTATAAAAATTAATAATACTATTTTAACAGTATTGATTGAAAATCCATTCTGCAAAGCAAAACCAACTAACAATAACGTTGCACCGCTAGAATCTGTAATACCTGCTGCATGTAACCTAGTATAGAAATCAGGAAATCTGATCACCCCTATATTTGAAATAATTATCAAACAAATACCTAAAAATATGAAAATGGATCCTATCATAAATTATCAAAACAACATTAATCTCATTAGTGCTATAGTTGATATAAAGCTAACGCTAGCATACAACAATGCTATATCAATTAAAAAAAAATTATTCAGAATGATTGATATTGCTGTTATAATTACAACTACTTGCGTTGAGAAATTATTGAACGCTAAAACCTTATTGTACACATCATTTGACTTAGACACTATGCAACACAACATTACACTCATACAGAACAACAGTGTATAGATAGCAATGCAAATCATTTAAAGACTATGTAACTTCAGTAGATTTCTAAACGGATACTTCTTCATCGCCATCTTGATCATTTATTTCATCATCTATTTCACCATCCACTTCGTAATCTTGGCTTTCTTGACTTGCATCAAGATCTGTGTTATCAGAAAAATTTAATAAATTCGCTAGCTTACTTGTATTACTGCTGTAAACATTATTCATATTTCCTTTCATGTATTCCTTGCATCTACCTACCAAAAGGCTAAACAGCTCACGAGTATCCACCTGTTTTCCTGCTATTTCATGTAAGGAAATTATGATATTTTTATGACCTTTAAACTTAGCTGCTTGAATTGGATTACTTGCCCCTGTATTTAAATCATGTGTTCTTTGACTTGCCAACAGAACCAATTTGAAACGGTTACTTACCCGTTCTATACACTTTTCTACAATAGACTCAGCCATAAGATACTACCTTAATAAGTTTTATACTATATCACAAAAAACAAGTTGTCAACTTTGTATCTATTGCGATTCAACTTCATGTTTTACTTTTTCTGCCTCAGATTTTATTTCTTGGCTTTCTGTCATCGTGATCGTTATCTCATGATCAAGTTTTTTTAGAAATCCTAACAATCGCTCTAAAGAAAAACCATCTATTTTACCATTTTTAATTTGCGATACCTTTGGCTGATCAATACCAAGTTTCTCAGCTGCAAAAGCCTGAGTCCAAGCATTTTTTTCTATAATTTTATTTATTATATAAAGCAACTTTGTTTTTATTCCTGCACTGTCTAAGTTATTTAACGATATTATTTCCATAATTCTTATACTCACATATCAATTAACTTTATTAAATATTATAACATAATATTTAATATACCAAGATATTAATATCATGTAACTTGTCAATAATTATATGATATCAATATTTAAAACTTTAAGTTGATTATATATTAATATTTTTATCAAATTTCTAGTAATTTTAAATTACCATTTTACCATCAGTCTATCTGAAAAAACCATTTATAGAAAGAACAAGCTAAGATTACAAAGCTTGAAATACAAAAATAATTATTTTATAAATTTATCTTACATAAGAAGTTTATATCTCTATATCTTAATATAAATATTTATTTAAATTTTTAAAATTTCTATTTTAACGAGAATTCTATATATTATATTTATAATATAATTTAAATATTTGTTGCTTTTTAGCTGGAACATTATTTAGTTAGTAAGTAAAATTGTGTTGAATATGACAAAAATAAAAAAAGATGTTGCTGTTATTATGGGAAGTGAGTCAGATTACATCACTATGGTCCATACTGTTGATATGTTAAAAGCATTAGAAGTTTCACATGATATATTCATAATATCTGCACATAGAACACCAGAAAGGCTCTTCAATTTTGCTAAATCTGCACAAGAAGAAGGTTTTAAGGTTATTATAGCTGGTGCAGGAGGTGCAGCTCATTTACCTGGTATGGTTGCGTCACTAACTTGTTTACCAGTTATCGGCGTTCCTGTGCATAGTAAACAATTAAATGGGCTGGACAGTCTACTCTCTATAGTTCAAATGCCAAAGGGTGTTCCAGTTGCAACCATGTCTATAGGAGAAAATGGAGCATATAATGCTGCCATTACTGCCGTATCTATATTGTCAATTTCCAACAGTGAAATTGCAGGTAGGTTAAAAAAGTGGAGAGAGAAACAGACCAAAGAAGTAAAAGAAAAACCAGTTTCATAATAAATCTATGGCAATAATTCTTTTAGACACAAAAACCATAAACCGTATAGCAGCGGGGGAGGTGATAGAAAGGCCAGCAAGTGTAGTAAAGGAATTAGTGGAAAATGCAATAGATGCTGGAAGTTTAGAAATAGAGATTAAAATAGAAAGTGGTGGGCGTAACCTTATTATTGTGACAGATGATGGTAACGGAGTAGAAAAAAACGATTTAGAACTTGCGTTTATGCGCCATGCTACTTCAAAATTGAGCGACAATGAGTTGATAGAAATCAAGCATCTTGGCTTTAGAGGAGAAGCTCTGCCTTCAATAGCAGCAGTAAGTAGGATAAAATTATCGTCTAAGGCAAGAGAAGCAAATGAAGCATGGTCTATAAGTCATGAGGGTGGAGAGAAAATAGGGGAGCAAACTCCTTACTCTTTATCACAAGGCACACATATTGAAGTACGAGATTTATTTTTTGCCACTCCAAATAGACTAAAATTTCTAAAAACTGAAAGAGCAGAAACTCAAAGCATTGTTGATATTGTAAACAACCTAGCAATGATTAACTATCATATAGGGTTTACTCTCACTTCAGGTAATAAAAAGCTCTTAAAATACGCTAAGCAGACTTCGTTATTTCATAGATTGTGTGAAGTAGAAGAAGAATTTCAGGGCAGTTCTCTGGAGATTAATGAAGAAGAAGACGGCATTAAACTTACGGGACACATCTGTAAACCGACCGTCAATCGTGGTAAGTCAACTCAGATCTATACGTTTGTTAATGGAAGGCCAATCAAAGATAATCTACTTATTGGCGCAGTTAGGTATGCATATCATGATTTTATTCCAAGCGATAGGTATCCTTTCGCAGCGTTACATTTAGAGATACCTTATGATCAAGTAGATGTAAATGTGCATCCAAATAAATCAGAAGTAAGGTTTCAGAATAAGAAGCTCATATATGAGATAGTGACAAGAGGATTAATTAAAGCATTGTCAAGAAGGATAGGCACCTTTCTAGCGCATGACCAGAAAATGGATTCAACATTGCCAGATCCTTTTGATAAACCTAATGTTCAAAATGAAAGAAGGCCAAGTCCTTTTGAAAATCAACTAATAAAAGAATTTGCTTCTCCAAATGAAAGAGTAAAAAGCTTATCAGAACAGTCAAAATCGTTTGATTATACCGGCATACAGAAATTACCATCACAAGCGGAGACTATGGTTCTGGAAAAAAAGGTGTTAGAGCAAGTTGATTCGATAGAGAGCCACCCGCTCGGGTTTGCACGCTGTCAGGTCTATAATACTTATATTATTGCAGAGGTAAGGGACAAATTGATTATAGTCGATCAGCATGCAGCCCACGAAAGGCTAGTATATGAATGCCTAAAACAAAAATCAAGTATAAAAAGACAAAAACTACTTCTTCCTGAAACGGTTGAAATCAAAAATCAAGCCGGACTGGAGATGATTGAAATCTATAAAGATAAGTTATTTGAAATGGGTTTTGATATTGAGATCAAATCAGAAAATAAAGTGATAGTAAAAGAAATCCCTGCAATTTTGGGAGCAATAGATGTGAAAGAGATGCTAATTAATATAGTCGATAGATTAACGGAAATAGAAGATACATTGCCAATAGAAGATAAAGTGAACAAAATATTGGCCACTATCGCTTGTCATGGATCAATTAGAGCGGGTAGGAAAATGAGGTTAGATGAAATGAATGAGCTGCTGAGACAAATGGAAAAAACCCCATATTCCGGGCAATGCAACCACGGAAGACCAACTTATATAGAAATGAAACTCAGTGATATTGAAAAACTTTTTGAGCGTAGGTAATGAGGTTGCCATAAATATGTAAGCGCTCCTTTCTCGTCATCCAAGTAGCTCATAGAAACGAAAAAACTTCCTTGACAAACTCCGTCAGCCCCCTTATCATGAAAGTGAAGCTATTTATTTATCTTCTCTGTACAGATTAAATGACAAAAAAACTCACGAATCTGGCGTCTCATCTTTAATTTTTTGCACTATGTGCACCTTATGTCTTTATAAAATTCTAGGTTTTTACCTAATATAAGCTAAAATGCGCTTATAAAGCATTTAAAACATAAAAAAACGCCAACTTAAAAAATGGATAGTGAATA
>NZ_JAPQLE010000008.1:0-4501 GCF_028982185.1 Wolbachia endosymbiont of Drosophila baimaii
TTATACCTCGCTATTACACTTAGTTTAGTATGGCTTTTTTTCCATTATTGTCTATCTGTTTGTTGTGCAGTGAGAATTGGTATAAGTTAATTTCATGAGTGTTACCTCTATCTAACACTGACCTTATGGCAACATTATTTAGCACATCTTAACAAACCGCAAAGGTTGCACTTGCATAATCACCTGAATCTTTTAGTTTTTGGTTACGTATTTTTCTTGAGCCAAATTCATTTTTTATTTCAACGCTTGTTGGTAAAATGATTTTGGAGGCATCAAGAGCTAACACTCTAAAGCCAAAACAAGTTTTAAATTTTTGGTCTTGGTAGTACAAGGAAACCACACCTTCGTTAATTTCTGAAAATGCACTGTGTTTCATTTTTTTTCTTGCTTGACTAAAAGCACTAGCAGTAACGGTATAGTCTTTTTTCCTATATAAAATAAATTCGTTTAGTATTACTTGCAGCGACTTTACACTTTTTCTTAAAATTAAGATAAATATGTCAATAAAAGATAACTTCCTCTTTCTCATAAAATCTTTTGAAGATGATTTATGGGATTCTATAAATTCTAGACTTGCCAATTCATTTTGAATAAATTTTATTACTGCCTTTTTTACTCATACTACCTTTAAACTTATTGGTATACATCATTATCCCATAAAATCTATCTTTTTTCCTTAACTTAATGGCAGTGTGACGAGGTTATCGTCATGCCGCCACGAACCGTCATACCGCGATTCATTCGCGGTATCTCTTAGCCGCTAACAAGTAGCTGGATGACGATTGTCAGGGTGTAATCCCAGTGTCCCTATGATGTCATCCCAGTGCCCAGACACTGGGATCCAGGAAAGTTTGCTTGTAAGCAAGCAAACTAGCACAGAAAGTGGTTACAACATTTTCGATGAGATTATATGGAAAACTGGATCCCAGTGTCAAGCACTGGGATGACAAAAAAAGGAGCACTGGAATGGCACCATTTGTTATGTTTAACAAAGTTCGTACTTAGCTTCATGTTAGCCATAAATATTTAAGAAATTTACCAAATGGAAAAAAAGGCAAAAGAAGCCCCATGGTTAACTAGTTCTGACACTGGTTTCCATCCAAGACGGCAGTAGCCCCTTCGGTGTCATTCCAGTGTCAAGCACTGGAATGACAAAGGAGAGCAATGTCAGCTACTTGGATGGCACTTTTTTTCTACTTAGTGTGGGTTATACAAGAAGTCTATTGTATGGCTATTGCTGGTCGTATATTACTTATAGCTTATCTATTCGAATTTTGACTTTATTTTTCATAATTAATTATTGACACTATTGATAACCTAGTTATTATTAATATCCTATTGGTTAATGAGGTAAAAAATGTCTACATCTAACCTTAAAATTTCGATTGCTGCTTTATCATTATGTGTATCTGCCGTTGCAATTTATATACATCTTCCTTATGTTATTGCAGCAGTTTCTGGTTCTGGTGCAATTGAAGCAGTTCCCTTAGCAATTTTTGCTGTTTCTGCAATTGTCGCGCTGGTTTCAGTGATATGTCTTATTAGACTAGCCGTTTCTAGAGCTGGTGATAAGAAAAAAATAGATCTTAGTGGAGAAGAATCCGGCCATACTGCATCTCAAGAACCACAAAAACTTGTGCATGAAAATAGTACTGATCTGAAAAGTAAGCCAATTGAAAAAGAGTCTGATAAGTCTGCTAAGCGAGATAGTGAATCACAGATAAAAGTTGATAGTGGTATTGATCTGGAAAATAAATTAAGTGTGCCTACTTCCCCTTCACAGTCTCCGCAAACATGTAATAGTGTACCACCACCTCCTCCTCCACCTGCTCCAAATTCAAATGGAACTCCACCGCCTGCTCCAAGTTCAAATGGAACTTCTTTGTCAGCACATGATAATTTGCTTAAGGAAGTAAAACAAGGTATAAAATTCATAAGCAAGGAAGAGCGTGACAAGGTGAAGGAGAAGAAGTTAAAGAGGTTAGAAAACAAGAATAAACCAATTGGAAAAGAGCCTGTTAATACGCAGCAAGTGCAGCCTACTATTGCAGCTCCACTTATTAGTGCTCTTAATGCGATAAGAACATCCATCTCCCCCCCCCAGAGAGTGTAAGTGATCATTCTGGTAGCTGGGATGGAAATGGACACGAACAAACAGAGCAAGAGCAAGAGCAGGAAGAAAAGGAGCAGACAGAACATACAAATCCCCCATCAAGCAAGGAAGAAGGAAGCGGGGGTCTTGACAGTGGTATAGGATCTAGAGCCATATCTCCGTTAGAGGAACCACCGGTATTGCCAAATTCGTGTGTTGATTCACCTTCTACAGCACAAGTGAATAATGAGATGCAAGAATCATCTATTCCTTCTGTTGAGGATCGCATAGCACAGTTTGGTGAAAAAGCGTTTCGATACCAAAAACAATTTGCTGCACAGGAAAACAACTTCCCTTCTTTTTCAAAATAAGTTTACCTACAGGTCTGATTGTATTAAGATTATTTAATACAATCAGATCTATTATATGCGTTTATCCAAGTATTACTTACCAACTCTAAAGGAAAAGCCTGCCCATGCTAAGATTATCTCCCATCAATATTCTTTACGTGCAGGTTTAATAAAGCAGATATCATCTGGCATCTATACGTGGTTACCACTTGGTCTGCGCGTGCTTAAAAATATTGAAGACATCATCAGAGATGAAATGGATAAATCTGGTGCAATTGAAGCATTGATGCCTTGTGTGCAACCGGCAAATCTTTGGCGAGAATCAGGGCGTTACGATGATTACGGTAAGGAAATGCTACGTATAAAGGATAGGCATGAGGAAGATATGCTTTTCGGTCCAACGCACGAGGAAGTGGCAACTGATTTAATTAGAGATGTGGTAAAAAGTTACAAAGATTTGCCACTTTGTTTATACCAAATTCAATGGAAATTCCGTGATGAGGTAAGACCACGTTATGGTGTTATGAGGGGTAGGGAATTTTTGATGAAGGATGCATACAGTTTTGATGTAGATTACGAAGGCGCACTGAATTCATATAATTTGATGTACAAAACTTACATAAAAATCTTCAAACGCATGGAACTTACCCCAATTGGAGTTCGAGCAGATACGGGGCCAATTGGAGGAAATTTGAGCCACGAGTTTCATATATTGGCAAACACTGGTGAGAGCACTTTATATTATGACAATAAATTTTCTGAACTACTAGAGAGTGAAGATATTGAAAATCTGAAGAGTATATACGCAGTTGCAGATGATATGCACGACCCTAAAACTTGCCTTGTGCCGCAAGAGCAGTTAAATGTTAGTAAAGGTATTGAAATAGGGCATATTTTTTATTTTGGCGACAAATACTCAAAGCCTATGAATGCAAAAGTCACCTCACACGGTGGAAAAAATGTCAATATACACATGGGTTCGTATGGCATTGGGGTTTCAAGGCTTGTTGGTGCAATAATAGAAGCTTTTCATGATGATAAAGGAATTATCTGGCCAGAATCGGTGGCTCCTTTCAGAATTGGTTTAATCAATTTACAACCGAAAGTAACGGAGGCTGCAGATAAAATATATAAAGCTTTGAAAAGCGATGAAGTGCTTTACGATGATACGGAAGGGAGTGTAGGAGTAAAATTTTCTAGAATGGATCTGATAGGCTTGCCGTGGCAAATAATTGTCGGAAAAAAGGCAATAGATGAAAAGATAGTTGAAGTAAAAAATAGAGCAACTGGAGAGGTAAAGGAAATGCAGATTGAAGAAGCAATAAATCACTTTAGCACAAAATGATACACGGTATCGGCACTGACATAGTATATATACCAAGAGTATCGAGGATATTACAAAAATACGGGGAAAAATTTCTCAATAGAATCTACACTGAAAAAGAAATAGAGCTAAGTAGAAAGTATAATAGTCAAGAAATGCGAGCAAGGTATTTTGCTAAACGCTTTGCAGCAAAGGAGGCTTTTGTTAAAGCACGAGGTAGTGGTCAGGGTATTATAATGAAAGATATAGAAATATACAATGATGTAAGAGGCAAGCCATATCTTACCGTTAGCAAGGATTTTATCTCCAAAATTCATCTTTCTCTGAGTGACGATGGAGATTACGCTACTGCATTTGTTATAATTTGCGTCTATAGCTCACACAGATAAAGTTTACTCTTTTGTCATCTTATGGCTTACTGTATGAACATTCATTTTTAAAGGTAAACTGCACAGCAAATGGTGTCATTCCAGTGCCCAGACACTGGTTTCTGCAATCTCATCGAAAACGTTTTTCTATGCTAGTTTGCTTGCTCACAAGCAAACTTTCCTGGATCCCAGACTGGGATGACATCTTTGTTGTGTTTAACAAAAACAAATGTTCGTACAGTTGTGGAACGAATCGCAGTATAGCTATAGCATACACAAATATAGCTCTTTCCATAAAAGTCCGGATGTGATAGGATAAGGATAGATGATGATAAGGAGGTTGAATGCCAGCAGCATATAGTTATGA
>NZ_JAPQLE010000009.1:0-3362 GCF_028982185.1 Wolbachia endosymbiont of Drosophila baimaii
AAAAACATTCCTCTATTCGAATCCTTTCGTCGTGCTGTTGATTCTGCCTTCCTATGACCTGTTCGGACTATTATGAGAAATGCTATACTAACTGGAAACACTGTTGCCATAGGTTTATTACCAACATTTTTGTTACTATTACTAAGTCCTGTTTTATTTTCTTCTACGCTTGGCGCGGTAGTATTTGTTTTCCTTGTTACTATAGTAGGTGCTGTTACTACAGGCGTTTCATCCTTGTTTACTGCTGATTTGCGTGGTGCAATTCTTTCTTGATCGTTCTGTATTAGCACTGTCGCTGCTACAGAATTATTTTCTGCAACAGCAGTACAGAACGCATCATCTTTTAATTGTTGGTATAATCTGTACAATTCACTTCCAGGTTTAGCTTTGATTGCTCTGCATTAATATTTTGTAGTAGCATGCCTAGAATCTCAGCATTACTGTCATTAGTATAAGAAACAACAGAACATAATATAGATTTGTCTTCTTCAATTTTGCTAACGTAATACCTTCCTTCTTGACTGATTGCATTGATGATAGTCACTTCATTTTGTAAGAGAAATTTTATAACGTTCAAATTTTGATCTTTAATTGCATATTCTAGTACAGCATTTTTTTCACATTTGCTCTGAAGATTAATTCCCTTCCTTTTTAACCTTTTTTGCAAATCTTCAAAACTAGTAACTGTGCTATCCTGTTTTGTAACCCTATCTATATCAAGACACAGATTCCTAATGTCACCATCATTTAGCGTGGTTATATTACTGCCACTGAGTCCCGCTCCATTCTCTTCCACATTAAGTGTGTTTTGTTTCTTGTTTATTGCTGATCTAAGTATTGCAATTATTACATAATTTGAGAGGTATTTACAGTGATCAGAATTGTTGAAGTCCACTTTAAATTCAGAATCTATTTTAAGTTCTTCTCCAAGTGATAATTTCCTCTCTTCAATTATTTTTAGAAGATTTCTTATACCATCTTCTGGTATACCTGTCATATACTTTAAAAGTAACCTAACTTTTGGTAGATCATCATCTATAGCGGTACCAATTAGAACCTGAACTTTTTCTTCTCCAGTAAATCTTTTGTTATTCAAGAGCACCTTCATAATGTCAGTGTTCTCATTACAAGAAGCTTTATTGAGAGCCTCTAGTATTTTCGCATGATCTATGTAATCTAAAAATACCTCAAACTCTTGGACATTACCTTGAACAATAGCAGAACGCAAAGCGTTAAATTTTTCTTCTTCATTAAATTTGCCACTATCCAAGAGTATTCTTACAACGTCAGCTTGTTTTGTTATTGCAGCTATATCCAATATAGTCCTGGAAGCAGTATCTGTAAGATGGATTACAGTATCTAAATCTGTAAACAATTTTACAACATCTAGAAATACGCTACGATCGCCGGTAATATTGGACTCTCTTACAGCATTTGCAAACGAGTCAAAAATTGCCGGATTTGTTTCTTTTCCTTGTATTAGTTGCCCGTAAAGTACTTCAGCAGTCATACCAGGGTTTTTGCAGTTACTAGAATCTACTTTATTACTGTCTGTTTTATTTTCTTCTACATTAGGTACCTCTTCTTCCTCATTTATTGCTGCAGTTATTTGCTCTTGTTGAGGGGGTTCACACCCATTTTGGAGGAGAAAATCCTTAACGCGTGAGTTATCTTCTTCAGCTGCATGTTTTAGAAGTAGGTTCCCTAATGAATTGCCTCCTTCACATTCATCTTGAAAATTAACTTCTTTCCTTAACCTCTTTTTTAGTTCTTCCAAACTAGTAACTATGTTATCACGTCCTGTAATTCTATCTATATCTAGATAGAAATTTCTAACATCATCATCACTATATGCCATAACTATAATCCCACTACTATAATGCTTATATTATATCAACTCCCTAATAATCAGTCAAGAAATCTTGCAGTTTCAAGCAGCATGATATATATTAAATATAGTTCTTAAAGCAAATGATGGAAGATTTAGCCTATAAATTAGTTAAAGTGACCGAAGCTGCGGCGCTTGCTGCATATAAACTAGCAGGCTTCGGCGATGAAAAAAAGGCTGATCAGGTTGCAGTTGATGCAATGCGTACAGTATTAAATTCAATGGAAATAAATGGTACTATCGTAATTGGTGAAGGTGAGAGAGATGAAGCGCCGATGCTATATATTGGCGAGAAGGTTGGCACTGGAAATGGTCCTGAGATTGACATTGCTGTTGACCCACTTGAAGGCACTACGATTTGTGCTCATTACAAATCAGGGGCAATGTCCGTTCTTGCTGCAACGAAAAAAGGTAATTTTTTACATGCACCTGATGTTTATATGGAAAAGATAGCAGTAGGAAAAAATCTTCCAGAGGGTGTAGTCTCACTAAAAAATAGCATTGAAAAGAATCTAGACAATTTAGCCAAGGCAAAAAAATGCAAAGTGAATGATCTCGTGGTAACTGTACTTAAACGTGAAAGGCATGGTGAATTAATAGAGAAAATCAGGAAATTAGGAGCAAAAATTAAACTAATAGATGATGGTGATGTTGCGGCCATAG
Source organism: Wolbachia endosymbiont of Drosophila baimaii (assembly GCF_028982185.1). Lineage (NCBI taxonomy): Bacteria > Pseudomonadati > Pseudomonadota > Alphaproteobacteria > Rickettsiales > Anaplasmataceae > Wolbachia > Wolbachia endosymbiont of Drosophila baimaii. Next base: position 2,552 of record NZ_JAPQLE010000009.1, read on the forward strand.
TTTCACTAGTAAATGGCAATCATGATATGTATATCGGTATAGGAGGAGCACCAGAGGGAGTGCTTGCGGCTGCAGCGCTGAGTTCAATCGGTGGGCAGATGGAGGGAAGATTGATATTTGGCACAGATCAGTTAAAAGAAAGAGCAAAAGATTTGAACATTCACGATCCAGAAAAAATCTACACCGTAAAAGATATGGCAAGAGGTGAATCAGCGTTCATTGCAACTGGAGTAACAAGCGGAGGACTTGTGGATGGAGTTAAATTGAATCATAATACCTGTTCAACTAGTTCTTTAATAATTCTGCCTAACAAGCTGATAAAGCTGCAAGTTATAAGTTAGGTTAATTATTTTTCAATACACCTAAATTTTAGCCTGACAATATACTAATACTAAAATATATTATTTTTATCTAAAAATTAAAGGGGGTATAATGTTAGGTTCATCACAGAATATTTCGCAAGAAAAATTAATTGTACAAGGAGTTCCTCAAGATAAGCATGGATTTGATGGTGATCCTGAAGTACAAATAATATTAGATGTTATAAATAAAGATAAAAAGGCAAATCTGTTTTATGAAATAGCAAAATATTATAGAGAAAATAAAAACATTTTCCTTTTTACTGCTATGCTACGAGACAAAGAACGGCTAAAAAAGATAATTGATATAATAGATAAGGAATGTAGTGTTCAAGCTAAAGAGCAATTCGTAAGAGGAATGAATAGTTATAGCTCTTTCCATAAAAGTCCGGATGTGATAGGATAAGGATAGATGATGATAAGGAGGTTGAATGCCAGCAGCATATAGTTAT
>NZ_JAPQLE010000010.1:0-6271 GCF_028982185.1 Wolbachia endosymbiont of Drosophila baimaii
TAGATATATTGTGTGCAGAAGAAATGATATTGTCTCCACTCACTATTACAGCACCTATGGGCACCTCATCATTTTTTTGAGCGAGTTTGGCTTGCTCTATGGCAAGCTCCATATATTGATACTTAAACACTAGGCACTTATTTCTTATCAATTGCTGCTTTAACGAACGACACGAAAAGAGGATGAGGAGAAAACGGCTTTGATTGAAATTCTGGATGAAACTGCACACCAATAAACCACGGATGACTCTCTAACTCCACTGCCTCTATGCACGTTCCATCTTCTGATATGCCACTGCATAGCAGTCCATTTTTTTCCAAATCATCTTTATAATCTGAATTGATTACATATCTATGTCTGTGCCTTTCTGAAATAGTAGTGTTACTGTATGCATCCATCATTTTAGAGTTTGCATTTATATTACATTTGTATGCCCCGAGTCTCATGGTTCCACCAAGATCGTCATCTTGATCGCCAGCTAACTTAACGATTGGATGTTTACAGTTACGAAATTCTTCAGAGTGTGCATCTTCAAGCTTAACAACATTACGAGCAAATTCAATAATTGCAAGCTGCATACCAAGGCAAATTCCGAAAAATGGGATATTATTTGTACGGGCATAATTTATTGCTAATATTTTACCCTCTACTCCGTCATCACCAAACCCCCCTGGAACAAGGATTGCATGAGAATTCTGTAATTTCTCTCCTATAAGTTTTTCATTTATAGGTTTTTCTTCCTTCTCTCTTGAGTTAACCCAATTTATCTTTACTTTGACTTTATTACTAATCGCACCATGATTTAATGCTTCAACCAGTGATTTGTATGCATCAGGGAATTCGGTGTATTTTCCCACTATAGACACAGTAACTTCCTGTGTTGAGTGCCTTATAGAGTGCACTATTTGATCCCATTCAGTCAAGCTTGGTCTTGGCTTACTTAAATGAAAGTGCTCCAAAATTTGCGTATCAAGCCCACATTGGCTATACAACACCGGTAACTCATATATATGACTCACATCAGGAGCAGGTATCACATTGGATAAAGAAACATTGCAAAGCTTAGCTATTTTCTCTCTTTGATTATCGAAAATTTCTTTCTCACTGCGGCATAATATAATATCTGGTTGTAACCCCGCGGAATTTAACTCTCGAACTGAATGCTGCGTTGGTTTTGTCTTTAATTCTTGCGCTGCAGTAAGATATGGTATTAAAGTTAAGTGAATAAGGATAACTCTTTGTTTTCCTAATGTATAGTTAACTTGACGTATAGCCTCCAAAAATGGTTGGCTTTCAATGTCACCTACAGTTCCGCCTATTTCACATATTGCAAAATCTAAACCTTCCGTACCGTTAAAAATGAACGATTTGATCAAATCTGTCACATGAGGAATGACTTGCACAGTTTTGCCCAGATAATCACCACGCCTCTCTTTCTTCAATAACTCATGATATATCTTACCAGTTGTTATATTGTCATCTTTTGTTGCTTTAATTCCAGTAAAACGCTCATAATGCCCAAGATCCAAATCAGTTTCAGCACCATCCTCGGTCACAAATACCTCTCCGTGCTGAGTTGGGTTCATTGTCCCAGGATCAATGTTGAGATACGGGTCAAGTTTTCTGATACGGATCTTAAAACCGTGAGCTTGAAGAAGCGCACCAACGCTTGAAGCAACTAAGCCTTTACCAAGCGATGACACAACTCCACCTGTGACAAAGATAAATTTAGCTTCCTTCATTAATTTTCAAATGGAACAGAAGTAGGTTCACTTTCTTGCTTTTTTTCTAATATAATTTTCTCTGCAATCGATTTTTTATGTACGTCTTTTGAATATAATCCTGACAATAGCAATGTGTTTATAATAAACAATCCAGCAACAACAGCCGTTATTCTGCTGAGCGGGTTTTCAGAAGATTTCACTGGAATCATCGAATTGACCCCCTGTTGTGTATTACTAAAACCACTTAACGAACTACTTCCAGGCGGCTGCAAGAGCACTAAAATTACTAACACAACAACCAATATTATTTGAAATATACTTAATACCGCTACTGACATTATAGATAGAGCTGAAAATAAAAATTTTAGGAGCATAAAGTGCATAAGTCAAGAACATCTGTCACCCAAGTAGTTTGAAATCTAAGTATGTATTTACTGCTTACCTTATTTTGATTAACATATGCACAAAACTTTGGGCTTAATATGTATCACATTTTAAAATACAAAAATTATGAACCAAAAATAGACGAAAGTGCTTTCATCGCAGGTGGTTCGCATATCATAGGTAAGGTTGAAATAGGAAGAAATGCGAGCATTTGGTTTAATTGTGTAATCAGAGGGGACGTTGGATCAATAAAAATAGGTGATGGAACAAATATTCAAGATGGAACGGTAATTCATGTGGATAGAAACCCAGGTGGTGACACAATTATTGGCAGTATGGTAACAGTGGGACATTTTTGTATGTTGCACGCATGCACGGTGCATGATAAAGCGTTTATTGGTATGGGCTCTACCGTGATGGACCATGCAGTTGTGGAGCCTGAAGCTATGGTAGCTGCTGGCTCACTGGTAACACACGGAAAAGTGATAAAAAGTGGGGAAATATGGGCTGGCAGGCCAGCAAAGTTCTTCAAAAAGACGTCGAATGAAGAAATTAAACATATTACACAATCAGCACGAAATTATATTATGCTAATGAAGGAATATAAAAACTGAAGTTCGCGTCAAGTGTTTTACTTGACACGTACATTTCGGCTTAACCCTTGTTACTTCTTTTTCCCATTCTCATTTACTTCTTGTGCTTTTGCCCCATCTACTTGAGTACTAGGTAACGCTGCATATGTAATACTACCAACTGCGAGTGTAGATACTACTGCTATACCAACCATTATCCAAATATCTAATCTCACTGTACGTTCAAGTGCAGTAAATGCTATCAGTCCAGCAGCAAGACCCATACCAACAGTAGCAGTGTACCGTGCTCCATTGCCTTGTTTTGGTTGCTCAGTTGTTTTGTTTTTAGCTTCTAGTTCTTTATTTTCCTTCTCTAACTGATGAACTCGAGCATTTCGAGCTTGTAAGTCTTTCTTTAGGCTTTCAACCTCAGCATTTGGTTGGTTTATTTTAGCTTCTAATTCTTTTATCTTATCCTCTTTATCTTTTAACTGAGCAGCATCTGGTCGGTTGCTTAACTGTGCCTCTAAATCTTTTATTTTCTCGTCTTTATCTTTTAACTGAGCAGCATTTGGTTGGTTGTTTAACTGTGCTTCTAAATCTTTTATTTCATTTGTTAGTGTTGTTTTTTCACCCTCTAACTTCGTAACAGCAGCATCTGGTTGAGCTTTTAATGCTGTTATTTCATTCTCTTTCTCTGTTAACTTTTGCTGTAACGCCACAGCATCTAATGCTTCCAATTCTGTTATTTTAGCATTTTTCTCTTCTAACTGCTGCTGTAACGCTGTAGAATCTATTGCCTTTAGTTTTTCCACTTCAGCTTCTAAGTCTTGTTTTTCCTGCTGAGCTGTGTCCAATTGATCTTGTAATTCTTGCGTTTTAGTTCTCAATTCCTCCTCAGCTTTCTTCTTTGCAGCTTCTAATTCTTGTATTTTAGGTTTCAATTCTTCTAATTGTTTTTGGGGATGTTGAAGCATCTGTACCTCAACTTCTTTTTTTGTATTATCAAGGCCCAACATGGTTTTTATTTCTGTTGCAGTAGTAAAAGCTTTTCCGCTACCTTGTTTTTGAGCTGAAGATATAGGCATGATTACAATATTATCTCCTTGATTTTTTTTTTCTTGTTCAAAAAAACCGGCAATATATAATTGCTTATTACCTAGTGAAAAACCCGCATAAAACTTCTTAGAATTTGAAATGTTTTCATACTCTTGAAATTTTTTAAAATCATCTTGCGCTATAATAAGCATTATTTCATTATCGATAACCTTTATTGTACCATTAATCTCCATAAACATATTAAACCTCAACATATATAATTAACGTCACATAATACCTTTAGAACCTAAGGTCAAGTAATATTTTATCATAGCATAGAAAATTTATGTTCGTAAATAAAAAATTTTGGCGTAAAATTGCCGTGTTTACTTAATTGTGCTATAGCTAAAGCAATAAGTGGGATTCCAGCGTCACGCGCTGGAATGACATGGTTTTAGGCGTTATCTAATCATGGTAGGGTGTCATCCCAGTGCTTGACACTGGGATCCAGGAAACTTAGTTAATATATAGTTAGCTATGGTTTAAAATTGAGAAATATTTGTGTTAAAAGAAAAATACGGCTTTAAAGAAGTTGAAGACAAATGCAACATATTATGGGAAGGCAGTAAAGTTTATAAGTGGCATGGTGAAAAGGATAACACTTTCACTATAGACACACCTCCACCAACAATATCGGGTAAATTGCATATTGGCCATATATTTAGCTATTGCCACACGGACTTTATTGCAAGGTTTCAGCGCATGCTGGGAAAAGATGTGTTTTACCCAATTGGGTTTGATGATAACGGGCTTCCCACTGAAAGATTGGTTGAACAAACCTATAAAACCCGTGCAAAAGAAGTTGGCAGAGAAAAATTTATAGAGATGTGCCATGAGGTTATTGAGAAATCAAAGCAAGAATTCAAGGAACTATTTAAGTCTGTTGGAATTAGTTACGATTGGGGTTTGGAATATCACACGATCAGCAAGGAAACTGTGACACTTTCACAGATGTCGTTTATTGATCTATATAATAAAGGGTATGCATATAGAAAAATACAGCCCATCCTTTGGGACCCGGTTGATAAAACAGCAATTGCGCAAGCAGAAATAGAAGATAAAGTTTTTGAGTCATCCTTAAACACGATAGTTTTCTCTACCCAAGAAAATGAGCAGATCAATATTGCAACTACGCGACCTGAATTACTTCCCGCATGTGTTGCAGTTTTTTGCCACCCAGAGGATACGCGCTACACTCATCTGATCGGAAAAACAGCGGTAGTGCCAATAACAGAGGAAAAAATTCCAATCATAGCTGATGATAAGGTTAAAATAGATAAAGGCACTGGGCTTGTTATGTGCTGTACGTTTGGTGATGAACTCGACATATATTGGCAGCAAAAGCATAATCTACCGATGAAAATTATCATCGATCAGGATGGAAGGATGGACCTAGATGATGTCATTCCAGTGCTTGACACTGGAATCCAGGAAAAAGAGCCAATGCCAGCGATGACAGAGGAAGATATCATGTCAGCGTATGGTCAGAAAAAAGAAGAATGGATCCCAGTGTCAGCTACTCGGATGACAGACGATATACTAAATGAAATAAATGGATTGAAAGTTACAGCAGCAAGAAAGAGGATAATTGAAGTTCTAACTGAAAAAGAACTTTTGATAGAAAGCACTAGCATTTCTCATTCTGTTAAGTGCGCAGAAAGATCTGGTGCACCACTTGAGATATTACCTACTTATCAATGGTTTATCAAGACCTTAGAGCAAAAAGCTCAAGTATTAGATAAAGTAAAAGAATGCAATTGGCACCCAAGCAATATGCGTAAACGTATGGAAGTGTGGATAGAAGGGCTAAATTGGGACTGGTGCATCTCAAGGCAGCGCTATTTTGGTGTGCCATTTCCAGCGTGGTATTCTAAACGTAAGGGAGAAGAAGGTAAAATTATTCTAGCTGAAATAAAGGCCCTACCTATTGATCCACTCAAAGATTTGCCAAAAGGGTATAGCAAAGAAGAGATTATCCCAGATCAAGATGTAATGGATACTTGGGCCACAAGTTCAATTACTCCTCAACTGAGTGCACTGGCAGTAAACAGTGAGTTTAGCTTACCAAATCATCGCTATGATACGATATTTCCTGCAGATCTGCGCAGCCAGAGCCATGAGATAATAAGAACTTGGGCTTTTTATACTATTTTAAAGGCACATTATCATGCAAATTCTTTACCTTGGAAAAACATTATGATCAGCGGTTGGTGTTTAGCAGATGATAAGAAAAAGATGAGTAAATCAAAGGGTAACATCATCACTCCTCATGTAATACTTGAAACTTATGGAGCTGATGTAGTGCGCTATTGGGCAGCGAACTCAAGGCTTGGAGTTGATACAGTCTACTCTGAAAATATATTCAAAATTGGCAAGCGCCTAGTTACAAAACTTTGGAACGCTAGCAAGTTTGTTTCCATGTTCATGGAAAAGCATCAAGTGATGAGCATAAATTCTGCTCACGAGACAATGGATAAGTGGATACTGTCTAAG
>NZ_JAPQLE010000011.1:0-8341 GCF_028982185.1 Wolbachia endosymbiont of Drosophila baimaii
GTGTCGCATCAGCTTCACCCTCCCTGTGAGGTATTTTAGCTCTAATGCCTCACATCATAAAGATACAAGTGTCTGGGCACTGGGATGACAGGCTAGCCTGACAACCGTCATCCCTGTAAAGATCAAGTATCCCACTACGTGTTAGCGGATGAGATACCGCGGCGGTATGACGGTCTGCGGCGGTATGACGGTTCGTGGCGGTATGACGGTTAAGCAATTCGTCATCCCGCTGCTTGTTAGCGGCTAAGAGATACCGCGGCGGTATGACGTAGGACTGCTGTCATTCAAGTAGCTGAAACTGGAATGACACGTCATAAAGGAACCAGTGTCAGCTACTTGGATGATACCTTTTTTCTACTTAGTTTGGGTTATGCAAGAAGTCTATTTACTTCTTAACTTGACGCACATGATGTCTTGCAGCATCATCTACTGTCTCTAAATAAATCATTGCTAGACATATACCACTGTGTACTTCTACGGATACCTTATTGCCTAAACTTCGATTAAAGCAAGAATTTTTTCCCGGAAAAGCAAGATTACTAAGGTGCAGTTCCCATTTTAATCCTTTAGTTGATATTTGAGCTCTCGGTATACCAAGTAAAGATATTTTAGTATTTTTTGGCAAAGAAAAAAAATGGGTAATACCTTTTTGTAAAGTGTAACCTACCATGGGAGGTGAAGGTGTGTAAAAGATACTGCCCGTACTTAGAAAAATGTTAATATTCTGTAGTATGTGATCAATTGCTCCTCCAGTAATACCCGTTACTATTGATGGCAATAACTTTACTGTTTTTAAGTGAGCCATTGCTTTAGAAAAGTCGCAATAATCTTGATCAGGTAGATATATCGTATTCAAATTAGCACGTAAATCCAGATTTACGCTATCCAAATCTCCTACTACAAGATCAGGTTTTACGCCAATTGATAGAAGCTTGTTTGCTCCTCCATCTACAGCAATAATAGGTATATCTCGTTTAAAAAACGATGAGCTCGGTATTTTTCCATTTAGCACTACAATAGAACGATATTGTTGTTGTGTACTGCAGTGCAGCACATGATCATGGTGCAGGTTTTGCATCGTAGTAACATTTTTGAATAATTGATATTATGCTAATCACTAATCCAGCAATATTGCTAAGCACCACAAAAATTGAGCTCTGGTAAAGACCATAGCCAATCCAAGACAATGAACAAATAAGATAGTTTACTAACATTAACATCGATACATCACGAGTAACCTTAGTGATATATGCTTTATATACTTGAGGTGATAATCCAATTAGAGATGCAATTAACGCAATGAAGCCGAAGCATTCTTCAATATTTATATACATACATTTTCCTACGCTTGCTTTAACAATATCAGGTTCAAAGGGTTGTACTTTATGTACTCTCAGCTTTTCTAGAGCACCCCTAATGCGTGTAATTTATAACATCATTTAGTCTATTAATCAAGAAATTAATAGTGACTTGCATTTATGAAACCCAATCGGCTTCTATGCTAATTATTATCTAAACTAATCGTCGGTTGTGCATCTTGCTCAGAGATTAGGGCAACCAACAAATTATTTATCAATTGAACCTTTTGCTTGCCATCTAATTGTAAGCTTTTGTTTTTTTCAAAATGAGCTATTACTTCCTCGACAATTCCTATTGCATTTTGCACTATATGCCTTCTTGCCGAAGTGATAGCATGTGCTTGTTGACGCCTTAACATTGCTTGTGCAATCTCGGACGAATACGCCAAATGCGATATTCTTGCTTCTGTAATCTCAATTCCTGCAATATTTAATCTTTGTTGTAACATTGACCGCAATTCATCTGAAATTTTATCAGAATTTTTACGTAAAGATTCCTCATTGCTCTCGCTGTCATACGGATAGTTACTAGCTAATTCTCTTATTACTGAGTCACTTTGTACAAAAACAAATTCGTGATAGTTGTTAACATTATAATACGCCTTCGCCGGGCTATTTACTCTCCAAACAATCACTGCTGAAATCTCTATTGGACTTCCATTGGCATCATTCACTTTTATTTTTTCTGTGTTGATATTTTGAAATTTTAGGGAAACTATATATTTGCTTGAAAAGGGAAGCGTTACACATATTCCAGACTTAAAATAAGTTCCAATATAATGACCAAAAAATTCTATCACTCTTGCTTCATTAGGGTCATTAATAAAAAATCCTTGAAGAAAAGTCAAAATTGAAACGGCAGCAACTCCAAGTGCAATTGTGCTGTCATATGCCAAAAAAAGCAGCGATAAAATTAATCCTAGCGCTATTAGTACAGGAAAAGCCCGAATTTGACTCAAATTTCTATCGTTTATCGTATTCTTATCCATATTGTCTTTAAACTTCTTTTTCACTTGAACTCTCTCTGTTGATCGTTTTATTTATCTTATTTACAAATAGTTTAAACTCTCTTAATTCATGATCAGGCAATTTTACTTCAGTTTTATGCGCTATCGTAAGCGGATCGATGTGTTTGCCGTTATATATAACTTCGTAATGTAAATGAGGGCCTGTTGCAACACCAGTGCTACCAACATAGGCGATGACCTGCCCCTGCTTTACTTTAGAGCCTAACTTTATATCGCCACTAAATCTACTTATATGCGCATAACAGGTTGAATATTCATTTTTGTGTTTTATTTTGATGTAATTTCCATAGCCACCATTCTTTCCTATATATTCTATCACACCCTCTGCAGCAGCGTATATGGGAGTGCCAGGCTTAGCTGCATAATCCACTCCTTTGTGAAAAGCAATTTTACCGCGAACAGGATGCTTTCTATTGCCAAATTTTGAGGATATGCGATAATCTCCATTTAAAGGATTTGCAAAAATTTCGCCATTTTTTAAGCTTATTCCTTCATTATTAAAATACCTTTCTTTGCCGTCTTGCGATTTATAATGATATAAACTAACAGCTTTCTTGTTTATTGTCAGTGAAGCATATAAAATTTTTTCTTCAGTCTTCTGATTATTAGGCAATCTCTCAAAAAGAACCTCCAATTTACTCTTCGGCACAATGTCTTTTTTAAAATCAACACCGAAATCTTTATATATGTTGATCAATTTCACCACTGTATTTGGCGCCAACCCTTGCTCAATTCCCGTGGCAAAAAAGGAAGATTTTATGGTACTGGATATGAATAATAACCTTCTATCATGGTTGCTTTCTGTCACCTCAAAATCCTCTCCTGTCATTCCAGCGCTTGACGCTGGAATCCAGTTTTTATTATACAATCGCTTGATGTGTTCATTTGTAATTGAATTTTCTGGATCCCAGTGTCTAGGCACACAACTGTACGAACATTGCAATTTGCGGGTGGTGTCATTCCAGTGCTTGACACTGGAATCCAGCTCTTTGACTGACAATGCTGCATAGTGTGCTTGAATTTTTCTGGATCCCAGTGTCTGGGCACTGGGATGACACCCTACACACTGGAACAGCACTGCAAGATCTGTTGATGTTTCAGTAGCATATGCTGGTAAAATACAAAGCAATACAAATATTACCAGCCTCATAGCTTATCAACAAAAGTAAAATTACCTTCCACATACTGTACATCATCATTATCTTCCAGCTCTTCAACCAATGCAGATAATTTATCAATCAACTCTTTATCGCTAATTTCAATCAGATCTTTTGGCTGCCGTGAAAGACGAGCAAGTTCTGGTTCTCCGAATTTTGCATAAAAGGCATCGCGTACTTTACCAAAATCTTTTATTTCACAAGTTATAACGTGTAATCCTTCTTTGTCATTTTCCTCAACATTCAATACTTCTAATTCGATTCCATGACTGAATAAATCGTCAAAATTCATACCTTCTGCTTTACAGACGATTAAGCCTACATGATCGAAAAGGTAACTAACACTTCCTGTTTCTCCTAAATTTCCACCTTTACGAGAAAAGATATAACGCACCTCAGAAGCAGTACGGTTGCGGTTATTAGTCAAGGCATGGACAATGAGTGCAGTGCCAAAAGGCCCATGACCTTCATATTGTATTTCCTCGTAATTTTCTCCAGCAACGTTACCAGTTGCATTTTTTATTGCTGTTTCTATTTTATCTTTTGGTAGATTTTCCTTGCGTGCAGCAAATATAGCAGAGCGAAGGCGTGGGTTGAGTTCGGGTAGCCCTTGCTTTGCAGCAACTGTTATTTCTCTAATCAGCTTCGTAAATTTTTGAGAGCGCTTTGCATCCTGAGTGCCTTTCCGATGTTTTATATTTGAAAATTGTGAATGACCAGCCATATTCAAATAGTTAAAGACCTAATTATATCAAAGCATAGAAAAAACTAAAGCAAATTTTCAAGCCTCCGGTTTGGCATCTTGCAGGTTTTCTGCTAATAACATACTCTCATACTGTTCAGCTTCTAAGTCAAGGCCAAGAGCTGAATGGGCTGCTATTAAATAGTTAATAGACTTAGAAAAATATTTAGAATCCTTATAGCTTGCTATATTCTGGAAACGCTTAATTGCTGCTAAATATTCACCACGCCTCAGGTAAAATTTACCGATAGAATACTCTTTTATTGATATATGTTCTGTGATTAATTTTGCTTTTTCCTTGATCTCATCTATATATTCGCTGTCTGGGAAAAGGTTAATGTACTCTGTAGCCAGCTCTAAAGTTTTATATGCAATTTGCTGTCCAAGCTGCACTTTATTAATTTGCATGTAATAAGATAATACCCTTAAGTAGTATATATATGGTAAATCTTCACCATTTGGATAAACATATATATAATTATCCATATCACTTGCAGCACTGCTATAGTTACCCATATTATAATGAGACACACCAGATAATAATTTTGTTTTCCTTGCCCAATAAGAAAAAGGATACAAATCCTCTATCTTATGAAATGCCCTAATAGCTTGTTTATATTTTTTCTGGTCAAAAAGTTCAACTGCTTCTTCATATAGTTCAGTTTCAGTTTTTTCAAGATCATTCGCATACGACTGTGCAAAGGAGCAAACCAGAAAAATAAAGCACGTGATTAAAGTCTTATACATAAGATTTTTTTCGATCAAAATAAAGTATAGACCTAAATATTACTTAAATAAATAAATTTCTTAGGCAATAGCCGGTCCTTCTTCTTTATAACTACGGTCAGAACTACCTGCATTTCTTGATTCACCTCGTCCTTCCACTTTTGGATCTTTCAGCGTCTTGCTGTAGGAATGTATAGTTAAGACCTGTACAGCCATAAAAATTGCAATACCTATCAAGCCTAAAGTAGGTCCAACAGCAGGATTTAAGGACGATGCTAATGCTATTAACATTATCCTTCTTATTAAAAATACAGAAGAACCAGCAAGCGCCAATCCGGCTACAGATATATTGCTAGTTTTCTTGCTAGATTTCTCATCAAGATTAGATTTTTCTGTTTCCTTTTTCTTATTTTTTTCATGCTTATCAATATAAGAAGCAAGAGTTGCAAGAAAAGCAATTGCATTGGCAAGAAATAAAATTGCATCCTCTGCTGCTTCAAGTGAAGATGTTTCACCCATTATCATACCTACAATAACCAGTGCAGTTGTTATAGCCTCAATATAGATCAAACACTGACCTATATCAGAAATATTGTGCTCTTTTTCCTTTACTTCCTCTCCATTTTCAATATTTTTCAACTCTCGTTCTTTTTGTGCTATTTTCCTATTATTGCAAATTAAATATAGTGTACAAATAAGAGATAGGACCATAAAAGGTAATATAGTGTGGCTTAGCGCGCCACTTATCACGCCAAGTAATACCTGATCGCTACATATTTTTTCCAGTTCAATAGCCATAAATAATGCAAATGGAACCATTGTTACCAATGATGCACATTGTCTATATAGCTCTCTTTTTTTTAGTGTTAATAGCTCTTGTTCTAGCCTTTCTCTTTTGACTTCTTTATCAACTGTTGGCCAAAAATCCCAAAAAAACTCTTCTGATGGTTCAAAATCTCTTTTTTTCTTATTCTTTCCTGGAACCTTTTTGGTAGAAGAAAATTTGCCACTAGGTATTTTCATAATATTAACCTAATTAGTTGTAAGTTAATACAATTATACACCTTTTTGCTTTCTGAGTCAATATCACTAAGATATTAACTACTCTTGTCTATTAACTATTTCCTAGAAGATTTAACCAATCTGTTTGATGCCGGCTAGGATATAATTATAGCCTGACCACACAGTTACAATAGCTGCAACCCATAAACAAATCGCACCTGTATATTGAATCATATAATAATCGTTCATTATTAGCGCTACTACAGCAACCATCTGCAAAAATGTTTTAATTTTGCCAGCTTTGCTTACAGGTAGACTAACATTTGTAGCTATCAAAAACTCCCGCAAACCCGAGACTAATATCTCCCTACAGATGATGATAATCGATGGTACTATTGTAAAATCATTTATCTTCTGCTTATAAACTAGCATAATTATCGTTGAAACCACTATTAATTTATCAGCAATTGGATCAAATAGCTTGCCAAATTTTGATTGGACTTTCCACGCACGCGCCAAGTAACCATCAAAAAAATCCGTAATGCACGCAAACACAAAGATTGATATTGTTATCAGGCCTGCATATTTATTTTCTATATAAAAACTTAATATTATTGCTGGTACTGCAAGCGCACGAGAAATTGTAAGCAAATTAGGCACGTTTTTCTTAAGCATGTAATACCATTCTACGTAGTAGGTAAACTTATACAGAAGTACACCAGAGTTCACAAGCTAATAGTTTACAATTGAACATTTATAAAAACTCCATATACTTAAAAAATACAAGCTTAAAATATAAGGATGTAATGATGAACGATGATTTAGATAGTACCACAAAACAAGAGGCACTTAATTATCACAGTAGAGGTGGTAAACCTGGTAAAATTTCAGTCATGCCAACAAAACCTTTATCTACCCAGTATGATTTGTCACTTGCTTATTCCCCTGGCGTTGCAGCTCCGTGCCTTGAAATAGCTAAAAATCCTGAGGTTGTTTATGATTATACGGCAAAAAGCAACTGTGTTGCTGTCATTTCAAATGGCACTGCAGTGCTTGGACTTGGTAATATCGGTCCTCTTGCTGCAAAACCTGTCATGGAAGGCAAAGCTGTTTTATTTAAGCGTTTTGCTGATATTGATGCAGTTGATATAGAAGTTGGTACAGAAAATATAGAAGATTTTATCAATGCAGTAAGGTACCTTGGGCCAAGTTGGGGGGGGATAAATTTAGAGGATATAAGATCTCCCGATTGTTTTATAATAGAGAAACGTCTGAATGAACTGATGGATATTCCAGTGTTCCATGATGACCAGCATGGAACTGCAGTGGTTGTTGCAGCTGGTATAGAAAATGCTCTTGATATTGTCGGAAAGAAATTAGAGGACGTTAAGATCATTATGAATGGTGCTGGAGCAGCCAGTATTGCATGTTTAGAAATACTAAAGTCCATGGGCGCTAAAAATATAGTGCTGTGTGATAAGCAAGGAGTAATATACAAAGGTAGAAACGAGGACATGAATGAGTGGAAGGAAAAATATGCAATTGATACTTCCGAACGTTCTCTACTTGATACAATAAAAGGCGCTGATGTATTCATCGGACTATCTGCAAAAGATGTGTTAAATGAAGAGATGTTAAAGAGTATGGGCAAAGACCCGATTATTTTTGCTCTTGCCAATCCCGATCCAGAAGTAAGGCCTGAGTTTGCAAAATCTGTGAGGCCAGATGCAATAATTGCAACTGGTAGGTCAGATTACAACAACCAAGTCAACAACGTAATGGGTTTTCCTTATATATTTAGAGGGGCACTTGATGTACATGCAACAACAATAAATGATGAAATGAAAATTGCAGCTGCAGATGCAATAGCAAAGCTTGCCCGTGAGCCAGTACCAGGTGAGATATCTGCAGTCTATGGCGGTCGTAAAATGGGCTATGGACGTGAATATATAATACCTACTCCATTTGACCCAAGATTAATTTCTATAGTAGCTCCTGCTGTTGCAAAAGCCGCAGTTGATTCAGGTGTTGCAAGAAAGGCAATACAAGATTGGAGTAAATATGAAAATCAATTAAAATCTCGTCTTTCTAATGTTCTCAGCACGCTGAATTTACTATCTTCACATATGTAATTTATTGGATAAAGTTAAAAGTGATAAACCAACCCAAACTCTAAGCCATATATGCCAAACCTATTGGTAATGGTTGCAGTTGTTGATTCAACACGTGCAGTTTCATCAACTTTATAGCATTTCTCATAATAGTCCGAACAGGTCATAGGAAGGCAGAATCAACAGCACGACGAAAGGATTCGAATAGAGGAATGTT
>NZ_JAPQLE010000012.1:0-3932 GCF_028982185.1 Wolbachia endosymbiont of Drosophila baimaii
AACATTCCTCTATTCGAATCCTTTCGTCGTGCTGTTGATTCTGCCTTCCTATGACCTGTTCGGACTATTATGAGAAATGCTATACTATCACTATTAGTTGGAGATATATAGCCTGAATCACTTATACTATTTGGTGTTGAAGCAGAGACACTAACAGTTGGACCTTCCACTATTTTTACATCTGCTAAATCGTCTTTTTGCAATCCATCTTCTTTATCTTGTGACAGTTTATCAGTAGGATCAACTTGCCTTAATCCTCTATTATCCTGCTGTGATCTATCTCTGATTTCTTTAAGAAGATTTTCAGGTGGAGTTTGATCACTTTGTTCAATGTTCTCTAAGCTCTTCTTTAACTGTTCAGGATTTACTTGAGATTGTTCATTATTGTCATGAGTTGGAGATGAATAGCCCGAGTCACTTTTATTATTGAGTGCTGTAGCAGAGAGCGGCTGTTCACTTTCTTTCCACTTAGCATCACTAGCATCTTGGTTATCACTGTTATCTGGAGAAGATGAATAAGGAATTCTGTCCTTTAATGTCTCTAACGGTGATGGGTTATTTTTTCTACTTCCTGCAATTGATGCTTTTCTATCATCAACATCAATGTGCCGTAAGTTGTTTTTCTTGAAATTTCTGATGTCTTGTAACAGATCGCCTTTGCTATTTCCTTCTTGTTGCTGGGTTTTAGGTTGTTGCTGATCATTAGGTGTTTGCTCACTTCTATCTGGTTTTTGGCTTCCAGGTACAGCATGTCCAAATGTAGGATTGTCATACCGTTCATCTTCTTGCCTATTATCTTGATTGTGGCTTACAGACTTGGTGAAAGTAGAACTATCTGAAGAATCAGAAGTTGCACCTTTTTGCTGATTATTAGGTGTTTGCTCATTTTCGCGCAAGTCATCTGGTTTTTGGCTTCCAGATTTGGCTCCCCCTTGCTCATCGAAAATACCTTTTTCAGGTGGTAGTGAACTAGTTCTAGGTGGAAGTGGCGGAGGAGTTTTTTTGTTCTGAGGATTCTCCTCAAAAAGCGATTGTAGGTTATAAACTTGACCTCCCGAATTTGCTTCTCGTGCTGCTTGTCTAAGCTCACGCTTTTCTTTAGCCTCCTGAGAATTAATTTTATCGTCAAAATCTTTTCCAATTCCGCTATCGTAAGACTGCCTTCTGCTGTTAGATTGTGATCCAAAATGTGAATGGTGATCTTCTTTTTTTCGAGTTATATCAGTAGCTTGAACGCTAACATCTCTATTAACATCAATTCTTGTTGTAGTTTCAGATGATAGCTCGTTACTGTCTTTATTATGTTGCATCTCATTCGCTTTTCCTTGTCCTTTTTCCCTGAATTGTATTTCATGCAAGAATAAACCACCTATTTTTACGTCTTTATTTGCTTTTAGCTGATCTTCAGTAACGCCATTACCTTCAATAAGTTTCACACCTTCTTTATCAATATCGACTTTAATAGTACACTTTTCCCCATTCACATACCAATTTAGCGTCATTTCATATGAACCATCGGTTACGACATAATGTCTTATTTTTTTCCCTTCTTCCTCGGCAACAAAACCATGCATTCCGCTCTTTCCATCACTATGCAATGTTGAAAATCCCGAGATTCCATTCTTTTCACAAAAATCACTATTTAAAAATTCGCTGATTTTAAACTCTTTTTTGTTATCTCCCAGCGTAATACTTGCATGATTACCGTATATTGAAACTTTTTTATCTTTAACATCATCATTAATGTTATTAGCAATAGTAATATATTTATTCAACTCTTCTTTAGCTTTATCTTCAAGCTCTTGTCTAGCTGTCTTGTCGCATTCCTGAAGAATAACTCCACATGCTTTATTTTTGTCTTTATCTTCGTTCCAATCCCAATCGGCGCGTTCTGTTAAAAACTTTACTGTGTTAAAATCAACTCTAGCATTATAAATTAGGTCGTCTTCCTTTTTTATTTTATCAAATAAAGGAAAAAATTCTTGAATGCGCTCATTATAAATGTGTTCTTGTTGTGTATCGTTAGTGCCCATATATCCCTCACTAATAACCCTCTGCCTTTAGTTCTAGCTAATACTAGCTAATATAATTATCACAAGCATTGGTTGAATTTTTATTAAGGAAGGTTGTGTTACTAATGTGATGACACAAGCTATTTTATGGTAACATCAAACGATTTAAGTTGTCATTCCAGTCTGGAATCCAGCCTTTCACGAACCCCATCAAAAATGTTGTGTTTTAACGTAAGATTAGCTACTTTTATGCTCACTAACTTAGTGCCAATCAAGATTCCTGGATCCCAGTGTCTGGGCACTGGGATGACATCCTTCTTGGCGGAAATCACTCTTATATCACAACAGCTGCATAGCCTAAATTGCTTTAGCTATAGCTCTGTTTTTGCAACTTCAAATATCTGCTACTCATAGTAAACACTTCTGGATCTTGAGAGGTTAGCTTGAGTATAGCGAGTATGTTGATAAACAACAAAGCAGCAATCGAGATATCAGCAACATCCCATAGCAACCGGACTTTACCTATCGCACCAAGCGGAATGATCATGGTAAAAATTACAATCCAGATTTTAGTGTATTTATTATCCATAGACACATAGCGTATTGTCTGTTTTGAGCAAAAAAACCAAGTAAAAATAGTAGTAAAAGCAAAACAAAACATTATGGCCATAATTAAATAGTCAATATAAGGCCAATTCATTGCCTTTCTAAAAGCAAATATGCACATGTTAGTGCTCTCTAAATCAGTAATCCAAGAATCTGTGACAAGCAGTACCATTGTTGTAATAAACACTATAAACGCAACTATAAAAGGCGATATTATCGTAATTAGACTCTGCTCAATAATAAATTTATTATTATTTTTCTTAGGAACAATTGAAGAATGTACGATTCCTTCAAGGCCAAGCCCTATATCTGTTGCAAAAATACTTCGCAAAGTTCCGACTTGAATAATAGTCAACATTTCTAGAATCAAACCTAGAGATAAACCAGAGTTAAAGCTACTGGTTGTAAAAAAACTGCTTGTTATTAGTTTTAGAGAAGGAAGAATATTTTCACTAAATTTAAATAATATGATACCGCAAAGTGTGAGGTAACTTACCGTCATTATCGGTATCATAGCCGATATAAAAATTTTAATTTTTTTTAAGCTGAGAGCTGCAACAACAAAAAATATTATGGCCATTACAATGCCACCAACAACTACAGGCACATCTATCATATTAAGTGGTATTGATAGAGAATTTACCTGAACAAGGTTACCAACTGTTATTGAAACCATCATCATGATAACTAGAAAGACAATTGTGGCCTTCCTAGAGTTAAACGCATCAGTCATGTAGGCTACAGGGCCACCTATAAACCGTTCGTTCTTTTCCTTTCTGGTTTTTATACTTAGATAACAAGTGACATATTTTATCACAGAAGTGATAACAATAATTATTGCCATCCATAAAATAGAGCCCGGTCCTCCGGTTTTTAGAGCAACAGCAGTTCCTGAAATATTTCCTACTCCTAAATTTCCCCCTAAAATTGTAAACAGAGCGGCTATAGAAGAAAATTTATTTTCTCCTTTTTTAGCTCCAAGGAGTGAAAGGGCGTATGGTAATCTAAATACCTGTAGCCATTTTAGTTTAATCGATAGGTAAACACCAGCAACTAGCATGAGTAATATTGCTGGCAGTAATAAAACAAACTTTACTGTATCCATCTGTAAAAGTGAGATTTTTATTTGAGTATACAACAAAAATTGAAAATACCTAACCTATTTTCTATGTATGACTTCGTTCCTGTCATCCTAGCACCCCTTTCTGTCATCCTAGCGCTCCTTTCTTGTCATCCCAGTGCGTGACACTTGTATCTTTATGATGTGAGGCATTAGAGCTAAAATACCTCACAGGGAGGGTGAAGCTGATGCGA
>NZ_JAPQLE010000013.1:0-8051 GCF_028982185.1 Wolbachia endosymbiont of Drosophila baimaii
CATAACTATATGCTGCTGGCATTCAACCTCCTTATCATCATCTATCCTTATCCTATCACATCCGGACTTTTATGGAAAGAGCTATAATAGCCCACCGCCTATCTACGCTTTTGCATATGGATCGCATTTTAGTGTTTGATCAAGGTAAGATTGTAGAAGATGGCACTCATCAAGAGCTTCTTGATAAAAATGGAATGTATAAGACTCTGTGGGATGCACAAATTGGTGGATTTTTGCCGGATAAAAGAGAAATGGAGATTGATAATATTTTTTTAATCTAATGCTTCAATGTTTCCGACATAGGAAAAGTATCATCTTTACTTTCTATAGAGGAAGGCACACTATTTTGATTATCATCACCATCAATTGGAGTAGTAGGGTGCATTAAAGCAACTTTCATAACTTCATCAATATTCTTAGCAAAAACTACGTTGATCCCCTCTTTGATGCTTGCCGGAATCTCTTGCATATCTTTCTCATTTTCACTTGGTATAATCACAGTTTTGATTGATCCTCTGAGCGCTGCAAGCAATTTTTCTCTTAAGCCCCCAATAGCTAAAACTCTACCACGCAATGTCACTTCGCCTGTCATAGCAACATTTTTGTTAACTGGTATATTCGTCATAAGAGAAACAATAGACGTACATACCGCGCCGCCAGCAGAAGGGCCATCTTTTGGTACCGCACCCTCAGGTACATGCAAATGTATATCATTATTTTGGAATTTTTCGGGCTTTATACCAAAAAACAAACAATTTGATCGAATATAACTATACGCAGCTTTTATAGATTCTTGCATAACCTCTCCAAGCTTTCCTGTGTATTTTATTTCTCCCTTGCCCGGAATTAGGACTGATTCTATCATCAAAATATCACCACCTGTTTCAGTATAGGCGAGCCCAGTTACTATTCCTACTAAACTCTCATTTTCCGCAATGCCAAAGGTATATTTACGCACCCCTAAATAATCTTGTAAATTGTCAACCCCTACGGATATTTTCTTATTTTTATCAGTCAATATTTCTTTAACTGCCTTTCTCATGAGCTTTGCAAGCTCCCTTTCCATACTCCGCACACCACTCTCACATGTATATAAACGTATCAACTCGTATAACGCCTCATTAGTTATGTCCCATTCCTTCTGATACAAACCATGTTCCTTCTTTAACTTCGGAATAAGGTGGTGTGTAGCAATACTGATTTTTTCATCTTCAGTATAACCAGACAATTGTATAATTTCCATCCTATCACGCAAAGGATGTGGTAAATTTAAGCTGTTTGCCGTAGCTACAAACATTACACTTGAAAGATCAAACTCAACTTCCAAGTAATGATCCGTAAAGTGTTTATTGTGCTCAGTATCTAAAACCTCAAGTAATGCAGATGCAGGATCGCCACGCGAATCAGAACCCATCTTATCTATTTCATCAAGCAGAAAAAGCGGGTTGCATGAATTAGCTTTTTTCATGTGTTGAATGATTTTACCAGGCATTGAGCCAATATAAGTTTTCCTATGCCCTCGTATCTCAGACTCATCACGCACACCACCAAGAGCTATGCGAACAAAATCTCTTCCTACTGCTCTTGCCATAGACTTAGCTAAAGAAGTTTTACCAACACCTGGCGGTCCAACTAAGCAAAGTATAGGACCTTTTATCTCTTTTACTCTTTTTAATACCGCTAAAAATTCTATTATTCTATCTTTTACTTTCTCTATGCCATAATGATTTTCATCTAAGATTTTCTTAGCTGCATTTAAGTTAATTTTTGCATCTTTGTACTTTCCCCATGGCAACTCAAGCAACCAATGCAAGTAACTAGATATAACTGTAGCTTCAGGAGAAATGGGATTCATTTTCTTGTATCTCTTCAAATCAGTTATAGCTTTCTCTCTTGCTTCCTGAGAAAGCTTTGTTTCATTTATCTTTTTTTCAAATTCATTGAGTATATTCCCTTCATCACCATTCTCAAATTCGCCTAATTCTTTCTGTATAGCTTTCAATTGCTCGTTAAGGTAGTAAACTTTCTGAGTGCTTTCAACTTGCGATTTAATTGTCTTATATAAACGGTTTTGTGCGTTCAAAATACTCATTTCTCTCTCAATAAAAGCAAAAGCTTTTTTTAAACGCTCTTCTGGGTCATAAGCCTCAAGTATACTTTGTTTATCTGATACTTTTATATTTAAATGTGAAGCTACCGTGTCTACAAGTTGATCAACTTCTTTGATTTGATCAATGGAGTTAATGGCAACCTCGGGTTGATTTTTCTTGTTTAGCTTACACCAGCTATCGAACGCGTCTACAACAGACCGCCTTAAAGCTTCTAAATCAATATTGTCTTCATCTTCTTTATAATAATTGTCTAACTCTACCCTGGCTTGTAATAAAGTATGAGAGCTAATATATTCTACAACTCTTCCCCTTCTTATCCCCCGGATTATAACTTTTACTGCATCGTCAGGTAATTTTATTAACGGTTGTACAATGCTTGCTAACACACCTACTTCATAAAGATCTTCAGGCTCTGGATTATCAACAGAGCCATCTTTCTGTGCTACAAGAAAAATCTCATTTTGGTGATTACTACTACTTATTGCATACTCTAGTGCATTAACAGATTTTTCTCTGCCTATGAATAAAGGCACCATTATATTTGGAAAAATTACTACATCTCTTAAAGGTAATACTGGCAATGCAGTAAAACTAGAGCTTACAGCACGTTCAATGTTCATAATATATGCCTCAAATTAATCATTAACCGTTATAACATTGCCATTGTTATTATGATTAACCGTTGCTTTTCCTAATTCTACCATTTTCTTAGTGATTACTATAGTGCTACCTTCAAAGCCTCCGTTTCCAGATGTATACATAATGTCAAGCAAAAGTGACTCCAAGATAGCACGTAACATTCTTGCACCTGTTTTGTAGCTTATAGCCTTTTTAGCAATAGCTGATATTGCTTCATCTGAAAACTCAAGGTTTACTTTGCTAAACGCAAGCAATGCTTTGTACTGTTTTATTAGTGCATTCCTTGGCTCTGTCAACACATGTATTAAATCTTCATGATCCAGCTCATCTAAAACAGCAGTTATTGGAACCCGCCCTACAAATTCGGGTATTAAACCGAATTTGATTAAATCTTCAGGTTGAACATCATGTAAAGCATTCTTTTTCTTTTGCTCTTTAGACTGACTTATATCTGCTCCAAAGCCAACTGACGTTCCCTTTTTTCTCGCTTCAATAATTTTATCGAGGCCTTCAAAAGCTCCTCCACAAATAAACAGTATGTTACTAGTATCCACTTGTATAAACTCTTGTTGTGGGTGTTTTCGCCCTCCTTGTGGCGGAACATAAGCAACTGTACCCTCCATAATCTTAAGCAGAGCTTGCTGGACCCCTTCACCTGAAACGTCACGGGTTATTGAAGTGCTTTCAGATTTTCTTGTAATCTTGTCTATTTCATCTATAAACACTATACCACGCTGTGCTTTTACAACGTCATAATTTGCAGCTTGTAATAAACGCGACAACACGCTTTCTACATCATCACCCACATAACCTGCCTCAGTTAAAGTTGTCGCATCAGCCATAGCAAATGGCACATCTGAAACTTTAGCAAGTGTTTTGGCTAGCAAAGTCTTACCAGAACCAGTGGGACCAATAAGCATTATATTTGACTTCTCGATTTCAATATCACTTATAGCATGAAATTGTACCATGGATTGACAATGGTTATACATAGCTACAGATAAAACGTGTTGCGCGTGTTCTTGACCTACAACATGCTTGCTGAGAAAGTTTTTTATATCCTCAGGTTTCTTTAGTAATAGCTTCATATCAGATATACGATCTGAATTAAAAGATCTATCTTTCTTTTGACTTATTGCTTTATGGGATAATTCTATGCACTCATTACAAATAAACACCTTTAAACCATCCGAAGAGTTAGTAATCAATTTATCTACTTCATCTTGCGCCTTGTTGCAAAAAGAACAGTAGTGTAAATCATTATTGTTATCCATTAACCCACCTTTTGTTTAACTTTAATATTTTCAATTTCAATATCTGTACGCTCAGCTATCACCCTGTCAATTAAGCCAATTTTCCTTGCTTCTTCAGGATCCATGAATTTATCTCTTTCCATCATTCCTTCAATTTTCTTCAGTGAATTTCCAGTATGTTTTTCATAAATTTGATTTAGTTTTTTCTTAACCCGCAAAATTTCATTAGCATGTATTTCTATATCAGTTGCTTGACCATGATAACCACCAGATGGCTGATGTATCATAATTCTTGAATGAGGTAGAGAGTAGCGCTTACCTTTTGTACCAGCTGCAAGCAATAAAGAACCCATAGACGCAGCTTGACCTATACATAAAGTTGAAACGTCTGGGTTTATATACTGCATTGTATCGTAGATCGACAAACCAGCAGTTACAACACCACCTGGTGAGTTGATGTACATACAAATGTCTTTATCGGGATTTTCCGATTCTAAAAATAAAAGCTGTGCTACTATTACACTGGCCATATTGTCTTCAATAGGACCTGTTACAAAAATTATTCTTTCTTTCACTAGTCTTGAATATATGTCATAAGCGCGCTCACCGCGACTAGTTTGTTCAACTACAATTGGTATAAGAGTCATACCTTTTCCTATTAAATATTATCAAACAATTCCTTTAATTCTTTCACAGAAACAATCTGCTCTTCTTTACTAACTTTTTCTATTACATAATCTGTCACTTTATACTCAAGCGCTTGCCCTCTAACTAATTCTTGAAATTGTTTATTTGATTCAAAATGCTTAAGTACTCTGTCAAATTGCACATCTTTACTGACATATTGATTTACAATAACACTCAAAACATCATTTTGAGTTAATGATATTTTATGTTCTGCACTAAATTTCATAAATAACATAGCAAGCTTTACACGTTTTTCAGCTTCTTTACGAGAATCATTTTGAGCACCCAATTCTCCTTCCATTCTTTGTTGCTCCTGTTTTACTATGTCTGTGGGTAAATCAAAACTATAATTAGCATCCAAATAATCAAACAGCTCCTTTTTAATTAAGAGATTTCTCATTTCGGTGCACTGATCACCAATCATTTTTTTTGTATGATTTATTAGCAAAGAATAATCTTTAAACCCAATACTCTTAGCTATTTCATCATCATTTTCAAAATCTTTGGCAATTTGAATCTCATTAACTCGCACAGAAAAATCAGCTTCCTGTCCTGCAAGGGAAATGGCTTGGTAATTTTCAGGAAATTTCAACTTAAAGTTCTTTGTTTCTCCCTTTTTCATACCAGTTAATTGATCTTCAAAACCATTAATAAATGTGCCAGACCCTAAATTAACGGCAAAATCTTTGCTACTTCCACCTTGAAAGAGCTTATTCCTAATCCGCCCTTCAAAATCAATTATCAATTTATCCCCATCTTTCGCTTGATAAGAAGCATCATCAACAGAGGCAAAATTGGGGAACTTTGTTTTGATAGAATCAATAAATTCTTTTATATCTTCCTCTTCAATCTTTGCTTCAATTTTCTTTAAGTTTATTTTGTCAAGATCTATCATCGGTACTTCAGGCATCGACTCAAAAGATAGCTTGTATACAAAATTGCCCTCCTCATTTTCTTTGCCCAGATCTGGTAATGATATAACATCAACCTTAGGATAAATGTGAGACTTGACTTCAATTTTTTTCATCAAATCACTTGAGCAATAATCAATTGTATTATTTATCACATATTCCAAAGCCTCGTTTTTATAATTTGCAACAACAAGGTCATAGGGCATCTTTCCAGCCCTAAATCCAGGTGATTTTGCATTTTCTGCTATCTCTTGCAACCTGGAATTTACCTTTTGTTTTATATAATCACTACCAACTGTGATTTCATACTCATACTTTAGTTTATCTATACTAAGCTCTTTGTAGGTATATACGCTACTTACTTCGACTGTATTTTGAGGTATATTATTAGACATCATAATTCATTTATTAACATTTTAATTCATATCTTAATAGAGTCATTTTACCAGAATTTAAGTTAAACACAATCCTTAAGAACAGGTTTTTACACAAACAAAAGTGTATTTAGTGATTATAAATTTTCCCTTAAAACCTAAGTTACATGACTTTAAAGTGCGGATAGAGGGACTTGAACCCCCACGAGCAAGCTCACCAGGACCTAAACCTGGCACGTCTACCAATTCCGCCACATCCGCAAGAAATTTTCAGTACCCTATTATAGGTATTCCATTAAAAATATTCAAGGTTTAAAGTCTTACTTAATTTATGGTATTTACACAATCAAAAAAGCTTATTAACATTTCTTAATGAAAGCTCTAAACCCTGAAAATCAATAATGAGATTAATAACAAGCTTCTTACTCGCAATTTTTTTTATTACACAAAGTGGTTGCACAACCCTTATAATAGGTGGTGTGGTGGCTACAGCGACAGCAACAGCAATAACAATGCAGGACAAATCCTTGGGAAATATCATTGATGATACGACTATGGTCATCAGAATTAATAAGGGGCTCTTAAAACATGGGCTATTTTCATCCATAAAGGTTAAAGTAAGTGAAGGAAGAGTATTGCTCATTGGAAGTGTTGACACTCCTGAAAAACAACTTACAGCAGAAAAAATAGCTTGGCAGCAAAAAGAAATTAAAGAAGTGATAAATGAAATAAGAGTAATACCAATTCAAATGGCTTCCATGCTAGACACCACTGTAGATGGCATGATAACAGCGGAAATAAGAACAAGACTCCTGGGAAAAAGAAATATTAAGTCAATTAATTATAGCGTTAATACGGTTGATAGAGTTGTTTATTTGATGGGTATAGCCCAAAATAAAGCGGAATTAAAAGCTGTAATAGCAATTGCAAGAAAAGTAAAGGGAGTAAAACAAGTTGTAAGTTATGTACGATATAGGTACAGTAAGTTACGCCATTAGGCAAAAATCGTTTTCAAATTATAACATTTGTACAATTGTGACAATAGGTAGAGAACATAAATGAAAGTTGCCTTTCAGATGGATGAAAATATAAATTTTGAAACTGACACTACATTCGTGCTAATAAAGGAAGCACAAAGGAGGAAGCACGAAGTTTTTATCTATGCTCCTAACAATTTAGCACTAAAGCTAAACCATCCAATTGCTCTGGCTCAGAAAGTCAGCGTTGATGATTTTAGTTTTATCTCTAAAGAGGATGTAGCAATCAACTTGAATGAAATGGACATCATATTTATCAGACAGGATCCACCCTTTGATATGCGTTATATTACAACAACATATATCTTAGAAAAAACCAGCGCATTGGTAATTAACAATCCAACAGAAATAAGAAATTGTCCTGAAAAATTGATAACTTCATTATTTCCAGAGCTAATTCCGCCAACTTTGATTACTGAAAATATATCAATGATTAGAGATTTCTACTACAACTATCAAGATATTATTCTGAAGCCATTGTATAGTTATGGAGGAAACGATGTGATAAGAATACAAGATGAGAATAGTATTCAAGTAGTAGTGGATCTCATGATAGCAAAATACGAATGCCCTGTGATTGCACAATCATTTTGTAAAAACATAGATAAAGATAAAAGAATATTGCTACTTTATGGCCAACCAATTGGTGTAATGAAACGAATTCCAAAAATCAGTGGAGAGGTCAGAACAAACATGCGACTTGGAGCAAGTTTTGAGCCCGCTCAAATGAACGATAGAAACAATGAAATATGTAACAAAATTGGTCCTGAATTAAAGAAAAGAGGGCTAATATTTGTTGGTATTGATATTATAGATGACTTCCTGCTCGAAATTAACACAACTTCACCCACGGGAGTAGTTTATATCAATAAATTGTATAATATATCGCTAGAAAAGGATCTTTGGGACATGTTTGAAAAAAAAGCAAGCAGCCATCAACTAAACCTGTGAACAATCACCTTAACAAACTCAGTAGTCCCATTCTTTATCCCTGTTTTTTCTGTACTATTGGTCATATCACGCAATTTTTGAGAATTAT
>NZ_JAPQLE010000014.1:0-2936 GCF_028982185.1 Wolbachia endosymbiont of Drosophila baimaii
AAAACATTCCTCTATTCGAATCCTTTCGTCGTGCTGTTGATTCTGCCTTCCTATGACCTGTTCGGACTATTATGAGAAATGCTATACATATAAATAACTAGTTAACCATGGGGCTTCTCTTGCCTTTTTTTTTATTTGGTAAATTTCTTAATGTTTGTGGCTAAACGACAACCGTCATCCCGCTACTTGTTAGCGGGATCTATTGCCGAGATACCGCGAATGAATCGTGGTATGACGGTTCGCGGCGGCATGACAATGAGCTCGTCATCCCGCTACTTGTTAGCGGGATCTATTGCCGAGATACCGCGAATGAATCGCGGTATGACGGTTCGCGGTGGCATGACGATAAAGTTTATACCTCGTCATCCCGCTGCTTGTTAGCGTGATCTCTTGTTAGCGGCTGAGATACCGCGGCGGTATGACGGTTCGTGGCAGCATGAAGATAATCCCGCTACTTGTTAGCGGCTAAGGGATACCGCGAATGAATCGCGGTATGACGATAAGCTCGTCGTCCCGCTACGTGTTAGCGCCGCGGCGGTATGGTGTAGGAAAATTAGCTATATAGCTAACTTGCACCACACGTTAAAGCTTTTAAACAGGTCTTGGTTTACTTACTCCATTATTTTCTTTATTATCAGATATCATTTTAAATAATATGGAGGAGCAAATTGTCAGCAATTGCCATTATTGATTTTGGTTCACAGTTTACACAGCTTATCGCAAGACAAGTAAGAGGAATGGGTGTTTATTGTGAGATATTTCCAAGCAACATCAGTTTTGAAACAATATCAAAATTCAATGGGTTTATTCTCTCTGGAGGACCACAATCTGTAAATGATGATTGTTCTGAAACAAGTAGAGTAGTACATGAAATTATAAAACTTAATGAGGCAACAAGCGTTCCTATACTTGGAATATGCTATGGACAGCAACTCATTTGTCATTATTTTGGAGCAAAAGTAAAAGAGAGTTTCAAACAGGAGTTTGGTAGAACTAAAATCAAGATACTAAAAGAATCCCCCATTGTAAAGGATACCTGGGATGTTAATTCTGAAGTGGATGTATTAATGAACCATGCGGACAGTGTTGATACTATACCACAGGGATTTACTGTTATCGCATCAGGTGTGATAAATCAAACAATTGCAATGATTGTCAACGAACAGCGGAAGATTTACTGTACTCAGTTCCATCCTGAGGTTAAGCCCACAACAAATGGCAGTAAATTGCTCTCTAACTTCTTGGATATTGCAAATTGCAAAAGAGACTGGACAATGAAGTCGTTTATTGAGGAGCAAAAGGAAAAAATCAAAAATGTAGTAGGAGAGAAAAAAGTAATCGCTGCAGTAAGTGGTGGGGTTGATTCAAGCGTTGCAGCGGCTCTCACATATAAAGCTATAGGAAAACAATTGAACTGTATTTTTATCGATACTGGGTTGTTACGCAAGAACCAAACCATTGCTATGTTGAAAGAGATTCCGATACACTACGTTGACAAATCAAATTTATTTTTGAGTAGGTTGAAGGGAATAACTGATCCAGAAGAAAAGCGAAAAATTATCGGTAACACTTTTATTGAAGTGTTTGAAGAAGAAGCAAAAAAAATAGGTGATGTGGATTTTTTGATGCAAGGTACCATCTACTCTGATGTAGTTGAGTCAGGGCATGCCTCAGACAACACTAGTACAATTAAGTCTCACCATAATGTTGGTGGGTTGCCAGAAAAGATGAACCTGAAGCTAGTGGAACCTTTACGCTACCTCTTTAAAGATGAGGTAAGGCTACTTGGAAAAGAAATTGGGCTTTCAGATGAGATAATATTTCAACATCCATTTCCTGGACCTGGACTTGCAGTGAGGATTATAAGTGAAGTCGATGAAGAAAAGGTGCGAATATTGCAAGAAGTAGATGAAATATATATTAATACGATGAAAAATTACGATCTATACGATAAGATATGGCAAGCTTTTGCTGTATTATTACCAATAAAAACTGTAGGCGTTATGGGAGATGGTCGTACGTATGGATATGTTTGTGCTTTAAGGGCTGTAACATCATCTGATGGTATGACAGCTGATGCATTTCCATTTGAAAATAAGGATCAACACTTGCTAGTATTTTGGGATTTTTTACAGAATGTTGGCAGTATAATTGTTAATAATGTTCCCGGAGTAAATAGAGTTGTATACGATATAACTTCCAAGCCACCCGCAACTATTGAGTGGGAGTAAATCAAAAAGATCCCACTGCTTGTTAGCGGGATCTAGAGATACCGCGAATGAATCGCGGTATGATGGTTCGCGGCAGCATGATGATAACCTCGTCATCCCGCTACGTGTTAGCGGGATCTAGAGATACCGCGAATGAATCGCGGTATGACGGTTCGCGGCAACATGACGATGACCTCGTCATCCTGCTACTTGTTAGCGGGATCTAAAGATACCGCGAATGAATCGCGGTATGGCGGTTCGCGGCAACATGACGATAACCTCGTCATCCCGCTACGTGTTAGCGGGATCTATCCGCAGCAGTATGACGTAGGACTGCCGTCATCCCGCTGCTTGTTAGCGGCTGAGATACCGCGAATGAATCGCGGTATGACGGTTAATTTTCTTTATTTTGCTTATAACTTCCACAAGCAGTGCAAACATGAATGAAGAATACAAATATCCTTTTGGTAATTCTATATGAAATCCATGAAGTATGAGGTACACACCGACAAGTAAAATAAATAAAATGGCGATTATTTTTAACCCTGGGTTAGATTTGATTAACTGGGCGGTATAACTTGATAAAAACAGCATTGCTAGCATGGAAAATGTAAATGCTGTAGCAATTATTACCATGTTATAAGTTAGTGCTATAGCAGTTATAGCATTTCTCATAATAGTCCGAACAGGTCATAGGAAGGCAGAATCAACAGCACGACGAAAGGA
>NZ_JAPQLE010000015.1:0-3996 GCF_028982185.1 Wolbachia endosymbiont of Drosophila baimaii
TCATAACTATATGCTGCTGGCATTCAACCTCCTTATCATCATCTATCCTTATCCTATCACATCCGGACTTTTATGGAAAGAGCTATACAACTGGCATTAAGCATAAGAGATAAATTTTTATCTCCAGATCAGGGAATGTGTAATCAAACTCAAGGAGGAGTAAACGAATATCAATTAACAGAAAAAGCTAAAAAAGAACATATACCTAATTCCTCGATGAGTTCCCCTAATATTGCAAGCATACATTCATTGAATGCTCAGAGAGTAGCCTAAAGTAGGCTCTTAGCATAAAGCACCAGCTCCTCTTTTGTTAAAGTGTAGGAGCTATCTTCCCAGTGTTGTCTTAGCAATTCCAAATTTCTACCTAAATTTTTTCCTGGCTGGTAACCTATACTTATTAAATCATCGCCAGATAAAGGAAATTTTGGAATATTGAATGTATTAGCAAATGAAATGTATTTGTCAATATTTTCTCCAGACTCAATGCCACAAATTTTCACTAAATTACAATATAGTTCCCTACCAAATAAAGATATGTATTTTTTTTGCTCTTTTTCTGAGAGTTCTGTTTTGATATCGTTGGATAGTAAAAATAGCAGCTTTTTCTTTTGCTTGTTTGAAAGACGTAAAAATTTGCTTACATATTCTCCAAGACTTAGCCTGTCATTTTTTTTAGTAGTCCTAAGGAGTAACACTAATTTTACTAGTGCATCAGTGCCCAAAAGAAGTGGCGAAGACAGAATTTCGCATTTTACTTCTTTTGGGATAATCTTTTGCAAAACATCAGATTCTTGCATGCTCTTAAGTGTTGGAAAAGGATCATTGCACTCCAGCAATTTAAGTATTTCATCTCTTATTCTCTCTCCAGAGAGGTTTTGAATCATATGCGAATGCTTTTTGCATACGCTTAGTATTTCATCACTCAAACCTCCAACACATATTTTTGCATGAAAACGAAATGCTCTTAAAATACGTAGATAGTCTTCTTTAATTCTATCTTCAGCGTTGCCTATAAAGTTTAACCTTCGCGCTTTTAAGTCCTCTATACCACCAAAGTAGTCATATATATGGCCATGCTTATCTGCATACAGAGCATTAAATGTAAAGTCGCGCCTTGAAGCATCCGCTTGCCAATTATTGGTAAATTCTACTTTTGCATGCCTACCATCACATTTCACATCATGCCTTAGTGTTGTGATCTCAAAAGATCTTTGATTTAGAACCGCAGTGATAGTTCCATGTTTTAAGCCAGTTGGAATAGTTTTTATATTACGGAGTTTTAGCGCTTTAATCGTTTGATTGGAAAGCAAATTAGTAGCTAAATCGATGTCGTGGACATCACGCTGCAAAATTGAGTCTCTCACACACCCGCCGACAAGCCTAGCCTCACCACCAAATTCCTCTATGGCATCAATAATTAAACTAGTCTCATGGTCAACTTGCATTTAGGTTAGTACGTACTGCAAGTTCATATTATATGAAATGCTTGCAAAAGCCCTATATAAAAATATACAGGGCTATGAAGATTTATTTTACACTTTCAATTGTGATATTTGTTGTTGATGAAATGTTTTTTCTGTTCTTGATTCCTCCATACTACATCTTGGTGAGCTTGAAGGGTTTTGCTTCTCAGAGCGCTCTATGCGCTGCTTTATATCACTAACGCACTGCTCTACAACATCACAAATTTTTCCATCAGCATTTTCTGTCAATAACTCATCAAATCTCTTCTCAACCTCTGCTCTCTTAGAGATATCCTTTGAAAGGTTACAATACTCCAAAATTTCATCTAATTGAAGTTTTTTTGCTAATAGAAAGTCTTCTTGCTCTTATTTTGCTAAACTTTTATTTCTATCAAGCAATGGTTCAAAATGAGCATAGCCTTTGTTTATTACATGCACAATACTACTATCATCATAATCAACTTTATTGTGTTCACCTGCATTTTTTGAACCTGAATTGTCTATTAATTGATGCAAAGACAGATCTTGGTTATCAACAGTCTGGTTCTCTATAACATGCAATTTTACATCATACTTCTGACAAAGTATTCTGCCTTCAACGTCAGGATCACCCCACCTATCGTTACGCATAATGTTTGCTGTATAATCATCTACAGTTTCACTACGGTGCTGGCCATTGTTATCATGACTATTGACAATTGCATTTGTAAACCACTTTGGTGGATTCTTTTGTGCAAATTCCCTACAATCATTTCTTAATTTTTCGACAGTAACTTGCTCTCCTTTCTGTTGTTCTAGACTTTGTCTGAACGAGTCAAAAAAGCAGCTTCCATTACCAATTGCTTGTCCTACATGGAAATTGTCAGGGTAAGGATTACTATTTAAAAGAGTTATTTCTTGCCCTGAGATCCTGGGCCTTTTTATTCCAACCTCAACATCATGAAAGTCACTTGGTAGTTTCCGTTTCTTAGCTGTAGTCATAGTTTTTACCTTAATTTAAGCTATATACCAACAAGATTGCAACTAACTAGGTATAGCAGAAATTTTTAAATTATGCAATAGTTATAATTTTACATAGCAAATATGAGCTTTAACTGCGGTATAGTTGGGTTACCAAACATAGGAAAATCAACCTTATTTAATGCACTTACAGAGTCAAGTACAGCCGAAGCTGCAAATTATCCTTTCTGCACAATTGAGCCAAATATAGGCAAGATTTCGATAAAAGATCAGCGTTTGAAACAAATCGCAGCAATTGCAGGCTCAGAGAAGATAATTTATAATCAATTAGAAGTTGTAGATATTGCAGGTCTGGTAAAGGGTGCGAGCAAAGGTGAAGGGCTCGGCAATAAATTTTTAAGCCATATCAGAGAAGTTGATGCTATCGTTCATCTGCTCAGGTGCTTTACGGATGACGATATCAGCCATGTACACAGTAAAATAGATCCAATATCAGATGCTGAAGTGGTAGAAATGGAATTAATCCTAGCTGATATTGATAGCATAGAAAAAAGGCTTCCTCAATTGGAAAAGAAAGCAAAGCAAGGTGATAAAGAGCTAAAGAGACAACTTGAATTAATGCAAGAGGTATTAGCTACTTTAAAATTAGGTAAACCTGCAAGAAGTTTGGAGAATATCGATGAAGATGAGATGAAGTCGCTTCAATTGCTGACAACAAAGCCCGTTATGTACGTTTGCAATGTTGAAGATACAAATGTTATAACTGGCAATGAATTATCTAAAAAGGTAGAGAGAATGGCGGAGGAAAATAAAA
Source organism: Wolbachia endosymbiont of Drosophila baimaii (assembly GCF_028982185.1). NCBI lineage: Bacteria > Pseudomonadati > Pseudomonadota > Alphaproteobacteria > Rickettsiales > Anaplasmataceae > Wolbachia > Wolbachia endosymbiont of Drosophila baimaii. Next base: position 3,238 of record NZ_JAPQLE010000015.1, read on the forward strand.
GCAAATTTTATTGCATTTCAGCAAAACTCGAAGCAGATATTGCAAATCTTGATAGTGAAGAGGAAAAACAGAGTTTTTTATCAGAATTTGGCTTACAAGAATCAGGCCTTGATGGAGTAGCGCGTATTATGTATGAAGTGCTGAGTATGATAACTTTCTTTACTGTGGGCCCCAAAGAAGCACGGGCATGGCCAGTAAAAATAGGGTCAACAGCCGATAAAGCAGCAGGTGTAATCCACACTGATTTTGAGAAAGGCTTTATAAAAGCAGAGACAATAAGCTTTGCAGACTACATAAAGTATGGAAGTGAACCGGCTTGTAAAGACGCAGGAAAAATTCGCTTTGAAGGCAGAGATTACATCGTGCAAGATGGTGATATAATGCACTTTAGGTTTAATGTGTAGTTTATTATGCAGCCACTTATTTAAAGTTAAGTTTTCTGGATCCAAGTAGTCAGGGCACTGGGATGACAAGAAAGGGAGCACTGGAATTTTTGTTTCAATATTTGTACATTAGCCATGCATCTGAACAGATACCTCCCCTAAACGGATACACTGTAGAAAGAGAGTTTCTTCTCCCCAGTAAAGACTAGATTCCAGACTGGAATGACAGCAGTCCTACGTCATACCGCGATTCATTCCATAGCTGTACGAACATTCATTTTTGAAGGTATAGCTCTTTCCATAAAAGTCCGGATGTGATAGGATAAGGATAGATGATGATAAGGAGGTTGAATGCCAGCAGCATATAGTTATGATT
>NZ_JAPQLE010000016.1:0-1800 GCF_028982185.1 Wolbachia endosymbiont of Drosophila baimaii
TCTTTAATCCATCATAGCTAGCGATGCAACAAAGCCCACTGGGATCCAGGAATTTTATTAAGTTGGCGAGCATAAAAATAGCTGTTTTATCTTAAAATACAACGTTTTAATGATTATGAAAAAGCTGGATTCCAGTGTCAAGCACTGGAATGACACCGAAGGGGCTACTGCCGTCATAAAGGAACCAGTGTCAGCTACTTTCATGACACCATTCTTTTTTCTGGATCCAAGTAGTCAGGGCACTGGGATGACAGGAGAAGGAAGCACTGGGATTGGGATGGAAAAGGCTATTTGTGTGATGCCAATGAGTGATAGAAAGTTCTGCAAGAAGTCATTAATTGCAAAAATTTAATATAAGTGGTAAAGTAGAACCACTGAATAAAAAACATATGTTAATTAATACAACGTCGGAGCTGGAGGACATATGTGAGGGGTTGATAGCAAAAAAGCCAAAATTTATAGCAGTTGACACGGAGTTCATTAGAAATAATTTAATCTACTACCCAAAATTATCGTTAATTCAAATTTCTTACGGAGAGAAGAGTTTTATTGTAGACGCATTAGTGCCAGAAATTGATTTATCATTCATTAAGAAAATAATGCTAAATCAGGGGATAACCAAAGTGTTTCATAGCTGCCGGCAGGATATAGAATCCTTACTCACTGTGTTTAAATGTATTCCCACTCCCATTTTTGATACCCAAGTTGCTGCTATGTTTTGTCATTATTATCATGACTTTATTGGTTACTCAAAAGTAGTGGAGCAATATCAAGGAATAGCACTGGATAAAATTAAAGCTAAAAATTCAGATTGGTTAAGGCGTCCGTTGTCCGAAGATCAGTTAGATTATGCAGTAAACGACGTGGTACACCTATATGACCTATACCAAATATTGTGCAATAAACTTGAAGAAAATAATAGGATGGGTTGGTTTCAAGAGGAGATGGAATCAATAGTTGATATAAATAAGTATTTACATAGCCCAAAAGATGCATGGAAGAGGATTAAATTTAATTATGAAGTAAATCCAAGATTGATACTAACTGTTAAAGCAGTTAGTGAGTGGCAAGAAACCTTAGCACAGCGCTATAATATGAACCGTAATAAAATAATCAATAATGCTGTAATAGCTGATTTTATTGAAAAAAATGTAGAGCATGTTGATGAGATTTTAGATGATCTCAAGAGGAATACAAAAAATATAAAAGATGCGGATTTACTAGAGTTTGTGAATATTTTTAATGAAAATGAGAGAAATTGGATGCAGCAAAACAACACCTTATCGAGTAATTATGACAAATCTGTACTTGATATACTCTCAATTATTTTAGATAGTAAATGTAAAGAAAGTAACATATCAAGGAAATTAGTTTCTTCAAAAGATGAGTTAACCGGGTCAATATCTGGACAGACAGATAAATTATTCAAGGGATGGAGATATGATTTTTTTGGCAGGTCAATTGAATCATTTTTGAACACAAGCTCAAAATTTGAGATTTCAGCAGTGAAATCCGCAAATAATATAACCAAAATTCAGAGTAATTTAGTGGAGAATAACTGTTGCTAAAGTAACTTAGATTTATCGACAATCGTCATCCCGCTACGTGTTAGTGGCCAAGTGACGGTATGACAAGGGAGAACAGTTGCTATGTGTTAGCGGCTAAGAGATACCGCGGCGGTATGACGGTTAAGTAGGGTGTCATCCCAGTCTGGGATGGCTTTGTTGCATCGCTAGCTATGATGGATTAAAGATAAAAAAGATGGAGAATATCAGTAGCTTATTATTCTGGTATTTATAA
>NZ_JAPQLE010000017.1:0-3091 GCF_028982185.1 Wolbachia endosymbiont of Drosophila baimaii
TCATAACTATATGCTGCTGGCATGCTTACCATCACTACTATAAATCCATATCTTACCTTTTTTGGACTATTATGAGAAGTGCTATACCTTCAAAAATGAATGTTTGTACAGCTATGGAATGAATCGCGGTATGACGTGTTGCTTGGGTTAGCTATAGATTTCTGAAATGATTTCAAAAAAATGATAACTAAGATTAAAGCGACAACATGAGGTTTCTCAGCTCTGGAAATTTCACGTTTAACTGCAAAAATAGATACTTATTTAAAAAATATCCTGTGACTTTCAGTCCTAACTGAAATTCTTGGAATGAGTAGCTGTTTTGTAGGGTATTATTGTATACATCATGCAACATTTGTGGAAAAGGTAGGAGTTTATCTGCATAATAATCTCCTACTTTTTTTGACACTGCTCTACCAGTTTTTGGAGAAATAAATTGCAGATTTTCCTTAACACCTGTTACAGCGCATTTGGATAAGTCTAACTTGAATCCCAATTGCGTAAGAAGCAGAAGCTCTAAGTTAAGATAATGGCTTTGCCAAGACTGATTGTTGTGTTTAATTACATCGATGAAATATCGAAAATTGTCATACAGCATGGCACAGGGTTCACTTTCTGGAAGCACTTTTTCTAAAATAGAGGAGAAAGAAACAATAGTAATGCTTTTTAACCTATCTTGAAAGAAATGATGGAATGGAGATTCGATTAATTCGCACTTAAAAAAACCTAGATTTTCAGGTAACTTAGCACTCCATTCTGCATGTAATAGATTACTTATCTGAAACTTATAATTGCTATTGTTTGTTAGCTTAGTTAATCCCCTGCGCTTTCCATGATTTTTTGTAAACAGAGAGAGAATTAAGTGTTTATCGCCGTATTTTTTAGCAGCTATAATGATGCCTTCATCTTTCCATCTCATTTAGAGTATATTGACCGTATGATATTATAGGATAGTACACCTAGAGCTTGTAATCCATAAAAATCACTTACTCCGTTACTGTCTGCTTCCAAAGTTTCAAGGCTATGAGAGAGTAAGGTATTGGCTGCCACCCTTCTTCCTGAGCCTCCATGCTGAGCTTTTGGTTTTTGGTTTGCTAAATAATTGTTTGAATGATTTTAGTAACCATTACTTTTCCTTATCTGAAATTTTGGATAATTCAGCTTCTAATTCTTCTATCGTCGGTAAAGCTGTTTTTATGTTCTCTGGTAGATTTTCAGTTATTCGATATTCCGCTAATCCTATTGGTTTATTTATGTCTTTGAGTGTATATTTAGCAAGTACATCGTCTTTAGATTTACATAAGATTAACCCTATAGAAGGTTGATCTGTCGAGTGCTTCAGTAAATCATCAACTGCAGAAAGATAAAAATTCATTTTACCAGCATATTCCGGCTTAAAATCCTTATCTTTTAGTTCAATCACTACGAAGCAACGTAACTTTAAATGATAGAATAATAAATCAATATAAAAGTCTTTATTACCAACATCTAAATGAAATTGTCTACCAACAAATGCAAATCCTTCACCGAGTTCTAACAGAAATTTTTCCATATGCCCTACGAGTCCTTTTTCTACTTCTCTTTCATGAGCATCCTTACCTATACTTAAAAAATCAAAAATATACGGATCTTTTAATGTGTAATGTGCTAGATCGGATTGTGGAGATGGTAATTTTTCTTTAAAATTAGTTATTGCTTTTCCTTGACGTTTATGTAGTCCAAGTTCTATCTGCATCACCATAATGTTACGTGACCAGCCATGTTCAATAGCTTTTTTTACATAAAATAATCTTATTTCATGACTTTCTATTTTTTCCAAAAGAGTGATATTGTGATACCAAGTTAATTGTGCAAGAGGCTCCTGCACAAATTCAACATCAGGATATTCTTCGGCAAACTTACGCATATACTTCAGATTTCTCATGCTAAAGCCTTTCATTTCTGGAAATGTACTTCTCAAATCCTTACTTAATTGATCAATTACCTTAGCTCCCCAGATTTTGGCGTTTTAGGATCTCTGTACCAATATGGTGGTAAAGCAAAATAAGCTTACTATTTACTGCAAGTGCTGCTTTATAACGGTTTGTTGCAATATGATCCTTCAACTGCTCTAAAAATTCTGTATATTCTTTTGCTATAATTTTTGTCATACGGTTCCTTTTAATCCATTATACAATTCCTTTGTCTGTCGAGAAGACAATCTTTCGCTTGCCTTCAGCTTTGAAGGGATTCCTTATTGACTTCAAACTCGTCCATCAACTAAAATATATTGACTTTACGTGCAATATTAGCTTTAAACCAGTAAAACAAGCTGCTTAACATATGCGTTTTTTCTATTCGAATTATATTCTTTTTTTGTCTTTATGTTGTTTTTTGCTTTTTTCGTTATCTTCAACAAAAGCCCAAACGAATGATACGTTAGCTGTTCCTATACCACAAAGGAAAAAAGAAATAGTTGAGCACACTGTTGTAGCACAACCGAGGCAAATTATCGAAATGCAAGAAGAAGTCATTATTAACGAGGGTAAAGAATTCATTCCAATTCCAAAAAGAAAAAAAAGTGTAGAGAAAAAACTAAGAAGGGATGTTAGAGGGGCAAAAAATGAAATAGGAAACGAAAAAAGCGTTGAGAGTAAAAAGGATGAATTAGTTGTAACAGAAATTATTAACTCTATAAGAGACAAGCTCACAAAATGCTGGAGCATTCCTGAAAGCGTAGCTTACAAAGAAAATTTTAATGCAAAAATTAACTTATTATTGTCCAGTCAAGGCGAGATAATTATGGCCGATGTAGCAGACAGTGATTCCTATCGAAATAATCCACTTTTCAGGTCGATAGCAGATAACGCAATGCGTGCAGTATATAAATGTAGCCCATTGACCGGCTTGCCTACTCAGCACCACCACATTTGGCGTGAAGTAACACTAGATTTTATTCTATAGCTAAAGTAATTCTATAATTTAATAAGCCCACTGTATCCGTTCAGGATAGCAGCAAGGTAGTATAACCATAGAGTAAAAGTGAGTTTACAACAAATGGTGTCATCCCAGTGCTTGACACTGGGATGGCTTTGTTGCATCGCTCAAGTGAAAA
>NZ_JAPQLE010000018.1:0-19815 GCF_028982185.1 Wolbachia endosymbiont of Drosophila baimaii
TGCTTATAACTGAGCTGATGAGCTAAAGGTAGTTGTCTTACGCTAAAACAAACGTTTTTAATTAAGTTGCATAGAAGCTGGATCCCAGTGTCTGGGCACTGGGATGACATCCCACTGGTGGGAATTGCTCCCAAACTACAACGTTCGTACAGTTGTGCGCGGTATCTCAGCATAGATTCCGCTAACGAGTAGCGGAATGACGGTTGTCGGTAAACTTAAGCCACTTTAGCTATAGCCAGTAACCACTCTATTTCTACCACTGTTTTTTGCTTTATATAAATATCTGTCAGCACGTACTATAAATTTTTTAATATCATCAAAGTCAGATCCTTGCATTTCTGCAATTCCAATGCTCACAGTTACATTATGGGTTGTATTTTTATCCGCAAGTACAAAAGGTTCTTTAGCAATAATTTTTCGTATTCTCTCCGCAATAGTATACGCATCTGATACATTGGTATCTGGCATTACAACAACAAACTCCTCACCACCAAACCTAGCTAGTAAATCTGTCACTCTGATATTTTCAGAAATTCTTTTCTGTATTTGCTTTAAAAGTTCATCTCCAGCACTATGCCCAAAACTGTCATTCACTATCTTAAAATAGTCTATATCAAGTATCATAAGAGACAACCTTCTATCCTTTTCCACAGAGTCCTTAACAATGTTTCTTAAGTGTGCATCAAAATATCTTCTATTATAACAGTTAGTTAATGGGTCCTTTATAGACATTTCCGCATTATTAAATAAATTCATTCTCAAGGCATCTTGATATCTTTTGCGTTTTACTTGCGAATTAACCCTTGCTATTAGCTCACCCTCATCCAAAGGTACTGTTAAATAATCATTAGCACCTACATCAAGTGCTTTTACTAAATTGTTTTTATCATAATCCTCAGAAAGAATCAGAATTGGTGTATAACGTGTTTCCACCTTACTACGAAACTCAGAACACAAACGCAAGCCGTCAGTTTTTGAAAATTGCATATCAGAAATGATCAGGTCGTAACCATTCTCAATACCAACCTTCAATGCTTCCATTGGATCACTCAGTATTTTAATTGACCTAAAGCGTTGCTTTAATATATTATATATCTGCTCTGCTTGATGAACATCCTCATCTATAACAAGTATGTTAGCGTCAAAAATCTGATTGGAATAATCCATAATACTGTTTCCTGCGACTCCACCAATCTCAGCGTTAGTTTCTCCTCTCAAACGCAATTCATCAATAATCATCTTTAAGCGTGTGAGAGACTTAATTCGTGCAGATAAAGCAGTTTCGTTTATTGGTTTAGTCAGAAAATCATCCGCGCCAGCATTAATACCTTGCACTCTATCATGAGTATCATGCAGCGCAGTTACCATAATTATTGGAATATGGGTTGTCAAGGGATCACTCTTTAGCTCCTTACAAACTTCAAAGCCATTCATCTTTGGCATCATGATATCAAGTAATATAATATCAGGCTGCTGCTTTGCTACTAAATCTATAGCTTCTTCACCATCATGAGCTACGATAACCGTATAGTACTCTGCTTTTAGTCGAGCTTCTAAAAGCTTGACATTAGATAGTACATCATCTACTACCAGAATCTTCGCTGTCATTATCTTTAGATGTATTATCTATATCGTAAGTAGGATAAAGCTTACCATTTTTACCAACTATGTAATTTACTTTCTCAGTATTACACTCTTTATATAAGTCTTCAATTCCGGCATCCTTCAATAACCTTTTGGCTTTTGACTTTGCAATTATAAAATACCTATATATAGTCTTAATAAAATCAATAAATACAGGTACCTTATTTTTATCAAGAACAATTATGCTCACTAAAGCTACAACTAAAATTTCTGAAAGACCTATATTGAACATTTTCCTATGAAGCAAGTACTTTAATCCTTCTGATTATAAATATTAATTTGCTTAAATCAAGTTTAGAAGCAACCATCTCATCTAAAAAACTATTATAACGTTCTATGTAGTCCTTATCATTACAAGCCCAGGTTTGAACCTTATCTTCAGGGTTATCAGTAGCTTTTATGACTTTAACAGCTAGCTTGTGATGGTAATTGCTTAAATCATCCAATAAATCATTAACTAAGCTGCGATCCCAATAAGAAGAGCGGCTTTTCATCTTGATGGCAATTGTTCTAATCAGATCGAATCTTAACAGCGACTTTAACTCAAAGTATATTTTACCAGCATCAAGAATGGACAAAGATGTCTGTTCAGCAACAGATATAATGTCCAGTGCATAAGCAAGAACGCATAGATCAGCAACTTTTTTTGCTAGATCTTTATTTATATTAAGTTCTACTAAAGAAGTTGATCCATGGCTATAGATCTTTAATAGGTGTTCATCTAAAACATCAGTTAAGTTCTGGCCTAAAGTTTCAATTGCATCTTTAAATTTTGTAACATCATCCAATTCTACAAAGCTAAACTTGCCAAGATTTTTCACTAGCCAAAATGATACTCTGCCAATAAATTTCTGCACGTTCCTCACTATTTGTAAGTATGAGTTAACATCAATTTTTCCATCCAATTCATCAATTTTCTGCCACAGGCTGTTTAAATCATACAGGTGGTTAACAACAATATATATGTTAACCGCTTCTTGTATCTTAATTCCAGTGTTCTCAGCCAAATTATTGATGAATATACAGCCCATTCTATTCACTACATCATTTGCAATGCAAGTAGAGATAATTTCTCTACGAAGTTGGTGTTTTAATATGAAATCCTTAAACTTTGTTACCATCTTCTTAGGAAAATAACCTAGCAAGTAGTCATGAGATATAAGATCTTTTTCAGACAGATCGGAATGTATAATTTTATTTTTTATTGCTGTTCTAGCATAAGACATTAGAACAGAGAGCTGAGGAGAACTGAAACCTTCTGCACCAGTTAACATCCTTGCTATCTCTTCTTCAGTTGGAAGAAATTCTACGCTTCGGTTTAACAGCCCAGATTTTTCTAAACTGAGCAGTAACCTGTGGTGCTGCTCCAATCTCTCTTTAGCTTGCAAACACTCAAGAAGTAATGCTTTTGTTTCAATTTTGTTGTGGTTCTCAAGCACTTTGGATGCAACTTCATCCACCATACTTGCCAGTATTTCATTCCTTTTTTCTAAAGAAATACCCCCTGCTTTCATAGCTGAAACAAATGCAATCTTAATGTTAACTTCAAGGTCCGAACATATCACTCCGGCTGAATTATCAACAAAGTCTGCATTGATATATCCACCTTTTTCAGCATATTCTATTCTTCCAAACTGTGTACAACCAAGATTTCCACCCTCTATAAACATAGAAGCTCTAATATCTTTACCATTCACTCTTAACTCATCGTTTGCTTTGTCACCGACCATGCTATGATTTTCACTCTTTGCCTTAACAAACGTGCCAATTCCTCCATTCCATATGAAGTCCACTTTTGCTTTCAACAGATATCTAATCAAATCACTTGGAGGTAGCATATCTTCTGTTATATCAAAGCACTTTTTTATTTCTTGAGAAATGTTTACTTGCTTACTGCTACGCTCAAATACTCCTCCACCCTTAGAAATCAAATCTTTATTATAATCCATCCAAGTTGAAAATGGTAACTCAAAGAGACGTTTACGCTCTGTGAAACTCTTTTCTGCATCAGGGTTTGGGTCAACAAAAATATGCATATGGTTAAATGCGCCGATTAAATGTATATTTTTTGAAAGCAGTATACCATTTCCAAATAAGTCGCCAGCCATATCCCCAATTCCAATAACAGTTGCATCCTGGTAAATATCCTTATTCATTTTCCAAAAATGCCTCTGTGCTGCAATCCATGCACCTCTGGCTGTAATACCCATTTTTTTGTGATCATAACCTGCTGATCCACCAGATGCAAATGCATCGCCAAGCCAAAAATTGTATTCAGAGGCTATCTGGTTGGCATAATCAGAAAATGAAGCAGTGCCTTTATCTGCTGCAACTACCAAGTATGGATCGTCTTCATCATACCTAATCACATCCTTTGGTGGAATTATTTTACCATCAACTACATTATCAGTAATATCAAGCATTCCTCTGATAAAATCCTTATAGCACTCAACACCTTTCTCTCTTAAAATATTCTTATCTTTATAAGCTTGCTTTATTACAAACCCACCCTTTGCGCCAACAGGTACAATAACCGCATTTTTTGTCATCTGAGCCTTCATGAGCCCCAAAACTTCAGTGCGAAAATCTTCCGTCCTATCCGACCACCTCAAGCCACCACGGGCTAATTTTCCTCCTCTTAGATGTATTCCCTCAAAAAGGTTTGAATAAACATACAATTCACGATATGGGCGAGGATCAGGCAAACCATTCACTTTACTTGAGTCAAATTTTATAGATAAGTAGGGTTTATTATCTTGATAATAACTGGTCCTTAAAATAGCCATTATCAAGTTAAATATCGAGCGCAAAACGTAATCATGTGAAGCATTGCTGATTTCCTTTAGAAGTTCCTCAATTTTTTCTGTCAAAATGTTAGTAGTTTCTGCCCTATCGATATCTATTTTAGTATCAAACCTTGAGTGAAATAATTCTATCAAATACTTTACTACTTTTGGATACTCTGAGACCACTTTTTGCATATATTCTGGGTTATAGTTAAATGACGTCTGCTTTAGGTAAGCACTTAACGCTCTAACCAGAAGCACTTCCTTCCACTTGAGCCCAGCAATAATGATCAAACTATTGAAATAGTCATTTTTAATTTCCTTGCTAAATACTTTTGCAAGCGTTATTTCAAATTGTTCTTTCAGAGTAATGTTGTCTATTAATTCATCAACTCTTGACAACACAAAATGGTGTATCCATATTCCACCATTAATTTCTATGTAATAGCTATTATGAGATAGAATCTTAGCTCCCAAATTCTTAGTAATTCTTAATATCTTCGATAATTCAAGACCTTCATTGCTTGGAGTATAAACCTTTAATTGATAATTAAGATTATCACGAGTAAGTCTTAAATCGACCTCGCTAACTCCTTTTTTCCTCACTATTTCCAATTTTTTCATATCGTAATATGCGTCATGAGGTTCGAAACTCTCTTGATAGCTTATTGGAAATGCCTTGCAATAACGGATGAATATATCCTCAACAGTGCTAAAAGTATTATATAAATTGTCTATAAAACGATCTTCCCACTTTTCCGTAATGTTCCTTAATTTGTTTTCGATACGCAAAACTTCATCATCAGGAACACTAGCGTTTTTAGCCTTTAGCACCACGTGCAATTTCATCAAATCATATTCATTGATAATGTGATTGTTATAAATATCTGAACTTCCTGCACTTGTCTCATCCTTCAATATGTCGCGTATCTTGAACATTAGCCTAGCGCTAGCATAACGCATTGGTATCAGCACTATGCAACTAATAAAATCCCCGACTCTTCTTAAAAATAATCTGACCCTTGGCCTAATCGCAAGAGACATGATCGAAATGCAAATTTTAAATAATTCGTCTTCATTTGATTGGAATAATTCATCACAAGAGAATGCTTGTAAAATAGAAATTAAAGCTTTGTTATTGTGGCCCCCGGTTACAAACCCTGCACTTTTTTCTATAACTTTAACTTTATCTCTTATTATTGGAATAGTTCGAATATCTTGAACCTCCGCTACAGAAGTAAATAGCCCGAAAAAACGCCGTTCCTTTACCACATTACCCTGGTCATCAAATTCTTTTACTCCTATACAATTCATGTATGTACGCCGATGGACTATTGAGATTAGATCTGATCTCAATATGTATAGGGAATCAAAGTTTGCAGAAGGAATCAACGTACTTTGACCTACTCTCATCAGGCCAAGGTCCTTTTTGCTGTCACAGACGAGTTTTTCATCTTTACCAGCAATATATTCTTGATAACCTAGAAATACAAAATTATTGTTCTTTAACCAAACTAGAAAATCTTTTTGCTCTTGATTTCGGTCTGGTGTCATTCCAGTGCGTGACACTGGAATCCACGTGTCCTTTTCCTGGATCCCAGTATCAAGTACTGGGATGACAGAAAGACTTGCCTCATCAAGTTTCTTAAGCATTAAGTGCCAATCTTTCACAACGCAATTAACTGCTTTCAGCGTTTTTTGTAGAGATTCTTTTAATGTATCAACAAAACTGTCACTTATACCTTTGATAATTACATATATAACTGACTCTTTGATTCCATTGCTTTCTTCCAAAGGGTAAATCTCGTCTATTAGGCCATCTTTTCTTTTAATGTTAATTACGCTGTTGCTGTAATAGCATATGGTTAAATTGTGCGATTTAATAGTTGCAATAACAGAATCAACCAAAAATGGCATATCATCGTTTGTTATCTTAATCGTGGTAAAATCGCCTTCTATTCCTGGTATATCATCTATATTACTTACTACTAACTTACTTTCATCTTTCTCTTTTTGAGAAACAAAATTGTAAGCATCGTTTCCAATATATAGGAAAAACTTATCGTTGGCTTTTAGGTCGCTTTTATAAACAAAACTATAAAAATACTTAATAAATTTTTTAATTTTTTCTTTATCTTGCTGATTTTCTTGATCAGCTAACTTAAATAAAGACTCAGTGTCAACATTATGATCTATACACATTTTTTTTAACAAAAATACACAGTGAACTTAAACCTTTTTAACTAAGATTTCATTATCAAGAGCGTACACTATTAGTTCATCATTTTCTACTACTTCCCCTGATAAAACTAATTTAGCTAAATTATTTTGAATACACTCTTGTATAACCCTTTTTAAGGGCCTTGCTCCATATTCAGGGTCATAGCCAGTTTGTGCTATTAGTTCTTTAGCTTCCTGCGACAAACTTATACTCAGTTTACGCTTAGCAAGTGTTTTTTGTAAATAAGAAAATTGAACATCTATAATTTTATAGATGTCATCTCTGGTTAAACTGTGAAATATAATAATTTCATCCAGCCTGTTTAAAAATTCTGGACGAAATGCTGATTTAACTATTTGCATCACTTCGCTTTTTACAGAGTTAGCAACTCCTCCTTCCGATGTCATTCCAGCGCGTGACGCTGGAATCTGCATCTGGACCCCAGTGTCAGCTACTTGGATGACAGGAAGTATAGGCCTATTCTCCGCTTCCCCTTTAAGCATTATCTCAGCGCCAAGGTTAGAAGTTAAAATCAGTATGGTGTTGCGAAAATCAATTAATTTGCCATGACTATCAGTGAGTCTACCCTCATCCAAGATTTGCAGCAATATATTAAATATATCTGGATTTGCTTTCTCTATTTCATCAAACAGAATAACCTGATACGGCCTTCTTCTTACTGCTTCGGTTAATCTGCCACCTTGCTCATAGCCAACATACCCTGGAGGCGCGCCAATTAGCTTTGAAACAGAATGTTTTTCCATATATTCTGACATATCAAAACGCAAAAGCGCTGATTGATCGTCAAACAAAAATTCAGCAAGGGCTTTCGCAAGTTCGGTTTTACCAACCCCAGTTGGGCCTAAGAATAAAAATGAACCGAAAGGTCGATTAGTATCTTGCACCCCAGAGCGAGAGCGCCTAACTGCATTACTTATCGCTTCTATTGCATCTTTCTGCCCTATTACTCTTCTTTCTATTTCATTCTCCATGTTAAGAAGTTTTTCCTTTTCGCTGTGCATCATGTTATCAACTGGAATTCCCGTCCACTTTGAAACAATGTTTGCAATGTCATCTCCAGTCACTTCTTTCTTTAAGAAACTATCAGTAACCTTTTCCTGATTTTTTAATTCATTCTCAAGCTGAGGAATCACACCATACATCAGCCCTCCTGCCCTTCCCAAATTCCCACTACGCTGAACTAATTCCAACTCTTTTCTAGCGTTATCTAATTTTTCAACTGTTTCTTGTATTCTAGCTATTTTATTCTTTTCCATCTGCCATTTGCTGTTCAAGTCAGCAAATTTACTGTTTAGATTTTCGATCTCTTCATTTATCCTTTTTAAACGCTGTTTAGAATTTTCATCACTTTCTTTTTTTAGAGCTTCTGCTTCAATCTTTAGCTGTATAACCTTTCTCTCAAGTTCATCAATAACTTCAGGCTTGCTATCCATTTCAATTCTCACCCTGCTTGCTGCTTCATCAATCAAATCAATTGCTTTATCAGGTAAAAACCTATCTGTTATATATCTATTGGACAACGTTGCAGCAGCAATTATTGCACCGTCTGTAATTCTTATACCATGATGCACTTCATATCTTTCCTTCAAACCCCTGAGTATTGAAATAGTATCAGTTTCAGTTGGTTGAGAGATAAACACGGGCTGGAAACGCCTTGCAAGTGCAGGATCTTTTTCTATATGCTGACGATATTCATCTAAAGTTGTGGCCCCTATACAGCGAATTTCTCCACGCGCAAGAGCAGGCTTTAGCAAATTTGAAGCATCCATTGCACCACTTGTTGCTCCTGCTCCAACTAAAGTATGAAGCTCATCTATAAACAAGATAACTTTTCCCTCCGCTTTCGAAAGCTCATTAATAACTGCTTTTAACCTTTCTTCAAATTCTCCTCTAAACTTCGTTCCAGCGATTAAGCTACCCAGATCCAAAGCTAAAACCTTTGCATCACGCAAACCAAGTGGCACATCGTTTGCAACAATTCTGTTTGCAAGCCCCTCGACTATTGCAGTTTTTCCAACACCAGGTTCACCTATCAGCACTGGATTATTTTTTGTCCGCCTCAGTGATACCTGCATAGTTCTTCTGATCTCTTCATCACGACCAATTACAGGATCAAGCTTGCCTTGCATAGCAAGCTCTGTAACATCTTTTGTATATTTCTTTGCCGCGTTTAATTTTTCCTCACTGTTTGGCGAGTCTGCACTGCTGCCTTTTCTCATTTCTGCAATAACTGAGTTCAGTTTTTGTGGAGTCACACCATTCTCTGCCAGAATTTTGCCTACAGTATCATCTTTTTGTGCAGTGAGGCCCTGTAGTAAACGCTCAACAGCAACAAATGAATCTTTATTTCTTCTTGCAATACCAATTGAATCTTCAAAAACTTTTGCTATTTCTCTTGAAAGTTGAAGGCCACCACTTCCTGGACCTTCAATTACTGGCAACTTTTTTATTGCGCTATCCACAGCATCAGAAATACTTTGCACACTTCCACCACAAGCGTTTATCAAATCCTGAACTAAACCTGATTCATCTTCAAGCATCACTTTGAGTAAATGCTCAGGCATAAAAATCTGATGCCCAGCCCCCAACGCTTTCATTTGAGCACTTTGAATTAGACTTTTTGCTTTTTCGGTAAATTTATTTAAGTCCATAACACCAGTTAAATTCGTATTTGCTGATGTATATAACAACTGATTTCATAAATTTAAACCTAAAGTTGTTTATTGTTAGGTATGAAATTTAAAACTTTCTTAAAAAAGGAACTATCATAGTAACCATACAAATATCTTGTATCTCAAGACCTTTGGTTTTTGTTGCTGAAAATGGTTGTATTATTTAAGTTATTAACAATGTACAATACTAAGTTAATGTAATTTATTTGGAGATGACAGGAAAATTTATTGTAACTTTATATTCTAAATAGAATAAAGTTCTTTTGTTAGTATTGTCCTTTTTGTAAAAAATATTCCTAATTTCTTCATCATTTTTGTGGGTAAGGTCATCTGCTTCTCTACCTCAAGTGGTTAACAAAGTTTCTTGTCACGAGGGACCAAATGGAAATCTGCTCGTTTTCACGAGAATTAATGTTACAAATTCTATACATTTCGTTACAAAATGGCATTCGCTTTCTCCATTATCCTTTACCTGCATTTTCATCAGCGTTCCTTGCGGTTTGCTTGCCATATAGGCGGAAATACAGGCTTACCCTGTTCCTTCTGTCATACAACAGTGGGTTAGGTGACTTCTCTATACCGGTGATTTGCGTACATCCAGAAATGAAAAATGTCACATTACCTTTTGGTCGGAGCTTATCAGCATCTTTAGCTCTTTAATCGTTACGATACTTATGAAGCTTCACTTACGTTCACCATACCACTAAGCCTAGCTCTCCAACCACATGATGCTTGTAGTTTATGCTCCTTTCACGATTGAGCATCTTCTTTTTCAAGAGGAGGTTCATTGTCCGCATCGCTTGGCACCAACCGGTTACCCGATTCGCACTGATGCGTAGACTCAGATGGCAAAACATCTGGTTTAATAAGTTTTAGAACTCTTTTAGTTTCTTTCTGAAGGAATTCCTCTCCTTTTAAATAATATGACCGAAGACTTTCAGGTCGCACCATTTCAATAATTAGCTGGGTTCCAGCAGAATCAGTACAGAAAACATCAACAATACTTTGCTTTTTAGAGGCAATCTCAGCATCCATGATAGTGCTGAGAAATTCTATTTCTTCTATTTCATCTTTGCCAGCGAAGTCCAATATATCATTGAGAAAGTGAATGAGAATATCTTTATTTTTCTCAGTGCCAAATATTCTCTTGAACGCAAAATTGTTTTTTGGATCGAGAAATTTCGAAAAGGCCATAATTAAATACAATTAGGAGACGAATAATTATACACTATTTTTCGCAAATGTTCAACCTCTGATTACTCCTTATTCTTTGCCCTTCCTGCACGCTTACGTTCATTTGGATCAAGGAATTTCTTGCGTAAACGTATAGATTTTGGAGTTACTTCCACCAATTCATCATCATCTATATACGCTATCATATCCTCCAGTGTCATTATCTTTGGTGGAGTGAGCTTTATAGCTTCATCACTACCTGAAGCTCTTACGTTTGTTAATTGCTTACCCTTTAACACATTTATCTCCAAATCATTGTCACGGCTATGCTGGCCGACAACCATGCCACAATATACCTTATCCTGTGGCTTAATAAACATAATTCCCCTGTCTTGCAAATTGAAAATTGCATATGCCACAGCCTCACCCTTATCTGTAGAAATTAAAACTCCATTGCGCCTTCCAGAAATTGGACCTCTATGTGGAGCATAACTGTGAAATAAACGGTTAATTATGCCTGTGCCACGAGAATCAGTTAAAAACTCTCCTTGATAACCGATTAATCCTCTTGATGGCACTAAAAACGTTAATCTTGTCCTGCCATTACCAGAAGGTCTCATGTCAGTTACTTCACCTTTACGGAAGCTGAGTTTTTCCATGATGATTCCACTATATTCATCATCTACATCAATTACTACTTCCTCTATAGGTTCAAGTTTTTTACCGCCTTCTTCTTTAAATAACACGCGAGGGCGTGATACCGAAAGCTCAAAACCTTCTCTCCTCATATTTTCAATTAACACTCCAAGCTGTAACTCACCACGCCCGCCTACTTCAAATGCTTCACCGCTTGGTACCAAAGTCACAGTAATTGCAACATTTGTTTCTGCTTCCGCATATAAACGATCTTTTATAGCAGTTGAAGTAAGCTTTGTACCTTCTTGCCCAGCAAAAGGTGAATCATTAACGCTCAGAGTAATCGCCATTGTTGGCGGATCAACTGGAGTTGAGCTTACTGCAGTTGTAACCTCTGGTGCTGCTATAGTATCTGAAACCGAAGCTTCCTCAAGTCCTGCAATTGCAATTATGTCTCCTGCCACAGCTTGTTCTACTGGAATGCGTTTCAAGCCAGAAAATGAGAGCAACTTAGTTAATCTTCCTCGTTCAATTACTTTGCCATCGAGGTCAAGCACCTTAAGATCTGAATTGACTTTTGCAATGCCCTGATAAACCTTTCCTGTCAATATTCTGCCAAGAAACTTATCAGACTCAAGTAGAGTGACCAACATAGCAAAAGGTGCATTTTGATTATAAACAGAAGGTTTTATATAATCTATAACCGTTGAAAATAATGGGCTTAAATCTTTTCTTTCATCAGAAAGCTCCTTAGCACACCAGCCATTTCTACCTGAAGCATACAACACTGGAAAATCTAGCTGCTCGTTGGTTGCATCAAGGTTAAAAAATAACTCATATATTTCATTTAATACTTCATCAATTCTGCTGTCTGGTCGATCGACCTTATTGATTATCACAATTGGCTTCAAATTTGCTTTTAGTGCTTTTGAGAGCACAAATTTTGTTTGTGGCATGGGACCTTCTGCAGCATCAACCAGCAGCAACACGCCGTCTGCCATGCACAATACCCTTTCTACTTCTCCACCAAAGTCTGCGTGCCCTGGCGTATCAATAATATTGATTTTTTCATCACCCCACATTATTGATGTGCATTTTGCAAGTATTGTAATCCCGCGCTCACGTTCTTGGTCGCCACTATCCATCACTCGTTCTTGAACTTCTTGATTCTCGCGGAATGTGCCACTTTGTTTTAACATGTTATCAAGTAAAGTAGTTTTACCGTGGTCAACGTGTGCGATTATTGCTATATTTCGGATCGATTTAAATTCATTCATTTTCTATAATTTCAAAATTAATTTAGTAATAAGTATACATAAAATACACTTGGAGTAAATAACTAAAGCTGTGTATAAATGCTGTGTTTCCAAGATATTATAGGATTACTTTGTTAAATATTCCCTACTCCCAGGTTTTGTTATGGGTAGTTGTTTTAATTCACTTGGAAGTTCTTCCTCGCTGTAGTTTTTGATGTTCAGTTCAATCAAAGATATGACAGGAAAAGGCAGTTTCGTTTCACTATTTCTCTTTATCAAAGAAGCTTCAGCAACAACTTTACCTCCTTCCCCTTCTGCACATTCCACTGCTTCAAGTGAAGATTTACCTGTGGTTATTACATCTTCAATGAGCAATATTTTCTCACCCTTTTTGATCTTAAATCCACGGCGTAATTCAAACTTACCATTAACACGCTCGCAAAACATTGTCTTTATTCCAAGCTGCCTGCCAATCTCATAACCCACAATTATTCCACCAATTGCAGGAGATAATATTAAATCTATGGAGCTATTTAATTCTTTTTTTATTTTATCTGCTAATAATGCGCAAACTTTCATGGCTCTGCTTGGATTTTCAAAAATCTTCGCACACTGTATGTATGTGTCACTATGCAGCCCGGATGATAAAACAAAATGCCCATGCAAAATTGCTTCTGCTTCTTTAAATTCTTCTATTATTAGGTTATTTTCGTCTAATATCATTTTTTAAGTTTCACTATGACATTCTTTATTAATTATCTGAGTGATACAAACATCAGACCACACATTTATTGCAGTTTCAAACATATCGATGATTGTATAAATAGGCAAAATCAGTCCCATAATATGCAGAGGAACATTCATCGACATGAGATAACTGGTTGCCATAAAATAGCACCCCATCGGCACTCCAGCGTTACCAATTGCAGCCCCTGTAGCTAAAAAAATCCATATCAACATTTCGCTTAAGGAAAATACGTATCCGTTCATTTCTGCAACAAACATTACAGTGATTAGTATAAATGCAGCACATGCATTCATGTTAATTGTTGTGCATATTGGTAAAATAAAAGACGATAATTTCTTTGGCACCTTTAGCTTGTTCTGCACACATTCTATAGTTGTTGGCAATGTTGCACTGGATGATTTAGAAAAAAACGCAAGTGTGAGTGCTGGCATAACCCCTTTCAGCGTTTGAATTGGTGATATGCCTTTATACCACATAAATAGCGGTAAAATCAGAAATGCCTGCACAAAATTTGCAGACATTATGCAAACAAAATACCATAAAAGATTGTAGAACTCACTACCGCCTTTTAATTCATGCAAAAAACATGTAATAAAAGACCAAACAGCAAGCGGAATAAATCTCAATAACCCTTGAGCAATTTTAAGTAGCGTATCAAAAAGTGCAGAGAATACTTGATGTAATATGTCCTGCTTTTCTTTTGAAAGTGAAACAATAGCTCCACCCATCAAAAAAGCGATCAATATGCTACCAATAACGTTATTTTCAAGAAAAACTTGCACAAAATTCGAAGGAATGAGTGATTTTAAATATGAAAAATAACTGTGGTTATTGCTATTAACACTCCCTATTGTATTACTTATGAAATTTTTTCTTGCTGGATCTATTAGCAAGTAAAACGATAGTGCAACAAACGCAGCTATAATAGTTGTAAGCAGAGTATAAAATAGTGTTTTCTTAACTAAGACTTTGATTTCAATTGAGTCTTTGAGCCCGGAAATTGTGGAAACTATGGATAAAAAAACCAGAGGTAAGCTTATTAATTTGAGCAAGCTGATAAAGATATCACTAAATAGCTTTGCTATTTCAAATATGATTTCATTGTTTAGGTAGTAAGCAACTATTGCAAGCAGTATAGAAAAAAGTATTGCAAACTTGTGCATTGAAAATAAAACTTCAAAGTAACATTATACAATAATTTTGCTGTTTTGGAATCAGATTGATAGACAAAATAACTTTACAGATTAGGGAAAGATAAGAGGATGTGTTTATTCGGAGACAGTGTAAGATTTCTTAATTTAAATTTAGGTGCACTTAGCCCATTCTGGTGATAACAAATTGGAATAGATAAGATATGATAACTAAATCTTCTGCGAGTATATAGTTTTGCCGGACACAACAGTACGTACTACGTGCCCTTTTACTTTGCGACCATCGAAAGGAGAATTCTTTGATTTACTAGCAAAGTTGTCAGTTTTAATTTCCCATTCATGATTGAGGTCAACTAAAATTAAGTCTGCAGCAAGGTTTTTTTGTATACGACCACGTGGTATGTGTATTATATCTGCAGGCTTATATGTCAATTTTGCAAGCACATCAAGTAGACCCATTTGCCCACTGTGATAGAGTTCAAGTGAAAGGGGCAGCATTGTTTCAAGACCAACAATACCAAATGCAGCATTTTCAAGTGGTAGATCTTTAGAACTACGATCATGCGGAGCGTGATCAGTTGCAATGCAATCAATCACACCTTTCTTTAAACCTTCAACCATAGCTAAACGATCTTCTTCAGTGCGAAGCGGCGGATTCATTTTTGCAATTGCTCCATGTTGTTTTACTATATCTTCAGTCAAAGTGAAGTGATGAGGGGTTACTTCGCACGTAACATTTAATCCCAAATCTTTTGCACGTTTAATAGCATCAAGTGAATCTTTTGAAGAGACATGTAGAATATGGTAGTGCGCATTTTCCATATCCTTCATTAGCAGTATATCACGATTTATCATAACCGATTCTGACGCACTCAAGATCCCCTTTACTCCCAATTCTTCAGAAATTTTACCTTCGTTGATTGCGCCACCAGCAGATAAATTTAAATCTTCTGCATGTTGAGCAATAGGAACATTCAGCATACTTGAATAAAGCAGCGCCTGTCTCATAATCATTGGGTTCATAACTGGCATGCCATCATCGGTGAACCCAACCGCACCTGCTTCCTTTAAAAGTGCCATTTCAGTCAGGTGTTCTTCCGAAGTGGTGATTTTAGCGTAAAATTCAACGTTTACATGTGAAGTTTCAAGTGCTCTATATTTCAAATATTTAGCCAAAATAACGCTACCAATTGCTGGAACAGTGTTTGGCTGACAAACTACAGTTGTAACTCCCCCCGCAGCTGCAGATTTGCTGCCTGTATATATAGTTTCTTTATGTTCCTGTCCTGGTTCACGAAAATGTACGTGAATGTCAATAAGGCCTGGCATTAGAACAAGCCCTTTACAGTCTATTGTTTCATCGACCCCACTTGTTGAAAATAATGATTCACCAAAGTCAATAATTTTATCCCCTTCAGTCAATAATGAACCTTTTATATTAAGTTTAGTTTCCGGGTCGATAATACGAGCATTAGTATACGCAATTTTATAGCCTTCCTTTTGCCCTGTTTGCAACAAATCCCAAGTTTGAGTCATTATATTTGAGTATCGATCATAAAATAAATCTAAAGTTTTTTTAATAAAACACAACCAAATTAAAACACAGACTAAGAGCTGTCTTGAATTAAAGTGCTTTCATTATCCTAAAGATTTGGTTCTTATAACCTAGTTAGCTCAGTTTTAACGTTAATGTGTGAAGCTCTGAGTTCTGTTGAAGGATTTTCCAGCTGAATATCTAGCTCATTCTGTATGTTCGATAAACAAATTAAAGCTGAATCAAAAATTTCATCACACTGCTTTGCTTCATGTATATCATCAATTATTTCCTCGAATTCTTCCACATCATCCATTTCTTGCGGCGCACTTTTTAATATCGCTTTTATTTGGTTTAAGTTTTGACGAATTTTCTCCTGATATCCAACAATTCTCTCTTGATATATATCAATCATTTTTTGACATGCGTTGCCTCTAAATGGATGTTCTTTTTTCTCTTTTATGTAAGAATTTTGAAAGTCTTTACAGTTAAGGATTGCTTCTCTATGTTTTTTTATGTCATTAATTGCGCTGATTATCGACTTATCTATTTTCTTTAAATTTTCTTCCCGTTCTTCTCTTTTAATTATACTTTTGGATTCATTTTTTATCTGGTTCATTTTGTCATACAGGTTTCTGCATCCTTTGTAAGATGCCATTGGTTGTAACATTCCTTCTTTTACACCTTTATTGTAAAAATTCTTCAACTCATCACTTGATAGTATTGTTATAGCATCTTCCCTTTTACCTTGTGATTTAGGATACTTTTTATTCAATAAACTAACATGATTTAACAAGAAATCTCTAACTAGCCCTTCTTTTTTTACTTCGGATAATCTTTCTAGTGTTTCTATATATTTCAGAGTTTCCGCAAAGAGCTGTCCACCAGAGGGAGCAAATCCTTGAAGTGATTTACTCTGTGCTTTACAAAAATCGGTTTGTAAAAAATCTTCAGCTTGTTTTTTTATTACTGAAAGTTCATTAAAGGCTTTTTCTGGATTGATTTTTCTCAAAATACTAATAGCTTTTCTAATCGCTTTTTCTCTCTTTTTATTATCTTGCTTTTCATTTAATATGAGATGTTCAGTTTTGGTAAAAGCATTACCTTGATCACTCTTTGCAATGTTACAAACGATGTTTTTTACAACTTCTTCGGTTGCTGCATAATCTATTTCTTTTGCAAAGCAGTCAACAAATGATTGCCAAACTTTTTTATTAACAAGTTTACTTGTCTTATTTTCAAAATCTTCTATATCTTTGAATCCTAAAATAGTATAGAGATTTTTTTCGATTATTGGTTCGGCATGTTGTTTTGCCACTTTACCTTTTATATTGAATGGAAATTTACTAATCTTAGTTGTACCCACAATGTTACCTCAATATTAACGCTATCTATAAAAGTATAAAGATTTAATATTTAATTTTTAATTAATACTAGCACAGCTAACTACGGGAGCATTATGCTAGCATCAATTAACACTTTAACTTCCAACTTGTCATCAGTAATATTGTTTATATAAAAACTATAATTTTTTATGCCTGAACTTGGGAATATATTGCTATTGCTAGCCTGCTTATTGTCTTTGACATATTTGTTTTTACCGCTTAGTTCTTGTCGGTTTATTACCACTGCCATATTTTTTTGTGTATCAGCGTCAATGGCTATTTTGATCTACTGCCACATTACAAATGATTTTTCACTTGAAAACGTATACTACCACTCACACACAACAAAACCTTTGATCTACAAGATTTGTGGTGTTTGGGGAAACAAAGAAGGGTCCATGTTGCTTTGGACCTTAGTGCTTGTCATGTATTTATTACTAATGGATATTTATATACCTTCTGTCATCCCAGTTTCCCCCTCTGTCATCCCAGTCTCTTCTTCTGTCATCCCAGTGCCCAGACACTGGGATCCAGACAATTTAATTGCAAATGAGTACATCAAATGGCAGTGTAATAAAAACTGGATTCCAGTGTCAAGCACTGGAATGACACCAGAACGAACTAATGGTAGTAAATTAAAAAAAATATCTCTTATCACTCATGGGCTGATTTGCTTTTGTTTTTTGCTGTTCACTTTAATTGAATCCAGCCCCTTCACTAAAATGCCAGGCATTGAAGCAGATGGATTGGGTTTTAATCCGATATTGCAGGATATAGGCCTTGCTATTCATCCACCGATATTATATTTGGGGTACCTTGGATTTAGCGTTCCTTTTTCGCTCTCTATAGCTGGATTAATTTTAAATACTGAAGGAAATGTTTGGGCTAAAATTGTCAGGCCTTGGGTACTTATTTCTTGGTCGCTGCTCACTTTGGGCATCAGCTTGGGTAGCTGGTGGGCATATCGCGAACTTGGGTGGGGTGGATTTTGGTTTTGGGATCCAGTGGAAAACGTTTCTTTGATGCCGTGGCTAATTGCAGTAGCGCTGACACATTTGTTGCTCGTGGTACGGAATTTCAATATTTTAAGGAACTTTGCTATTTTACTTACGCTTACAACTTTTATATTGAGTGTGACTGGAACATTTCTAGTCCGCTCAGGAATACTTACCTCAGTGCACACGTTTGCAGATGACCCAAGATATGGACTATATATATTAGCTCTACTTGGTGTAATTACAGTCAGTAGCTTAGTAATATTTGTAGTATTTACGAGAAAAAATCACACGCCTGCGATGTCATTCCAATGCTTGACACTGGAATCCAGAAAGAAACTTGCTACTCAAGTGACAGAGGGTAGAAGATTCTTTTCACGCTTTACGATGATACTGATGAACAATTTATTATTCATCACTGCCTTTTTCATCGTGTTCGTTGGCACTTTATACCCTACAGTGCTTGAGTATTTAACCGGTGAATTAATTTCAGTTGGAGCACCATATTACAATTCTTTATTTAACTCTATTGCACTAGCTATTCTAGTGCTCGCCATGATAGGGCAATACTGCAGTTGGCAGGGAAATAGTCTATTGCCAATATTCCGTGAATACAGATTCTCATTCTGTAGTGCTGCAGCTATTTTGCCGTTTATCTTTTACATGGAGCTAATGATTGTGCTATCAATTACTATCTCCATAGCATTATTAATCTTTGTTTTAGAAGCATACAGTAAAAGAATTCGTTTATTTAAGGTAGCATTTGGTGAATCAATTTTATTAGCAAGAAGAGTTTCTAAGTCCTACTATGCAATGATGCTTGCTCATGCTGGAGTGGCAATTCTAGTGCTTGGTATAGCTTATTCAGTTGGTTGGCAGGAGAAAAAAGAAAATTACTTAAAAATAGGGGATAGCATAACAGTCAATAAATTTAAAGTTACTTTACGAAATATTGAGCTAATAAAAGAAAAAAATTTCCATGCAGTGAGGGGTACAATGGATATCAGGAATTTGCTGAATAATAAGATATTAGGTGAAGTAACTCCTGAATATAGATTTTACCTTGCGGAAGGTCAGAAAAATGTTGAAAGCAGTATCTACCACAATTTATTTTCTGATATTTATGTTGTAATTGGAGAAATTAATAAGAGTAAGAGCAAAATTGCAGCTAAAGTGCACTATAAACCTGGAATGTCTATAATCTGGTTTGGATCCTTTCTTATCGCTTTTGGTTCGCTCCTTGCTGCTTTGCCTTCTAGTAAACGGGCGAAGGTTGTCTAGCTGTCGTGGATTTATTAACAACGCTCCTAGGTCCAGAGTGCAATATATGAGAAATTACCGGGCTATAGATACTGATTTGCAAAGGTTAGAACCAAAGAAAGTTATATTTTTTTATTGACAGACCTATATATTACGATATTCACTAAGGGATTAGTGAGTAATGGTTATACAATATGAATGGTGGGGTATCAGGCAAGGAAAAAGTTATACGCACTGCTTTCGACTTTATAGCTCTTTCCATAAAAGTCCGGATGTGATAGGATAAGGATAGATGATGATAAGGAGGTTGAATGCCAGCAGCATATAGTTATG
>NZ_JAPQLE010000019.1:0-5702 GCF_028982185.1 Wolbachia endosymbiont of Drosophila baimaii
ATTTATACCTCGCTATTACACTTAGTTTAGTATGGCTTTTTTTCCATTATTGTCTATCTGTTTGTTGTGCAGTGAGAATTGGTATTAGTAGTAACCGACAGGTACGCAGCATACAACTACTTTGCCGATAAGAACAGGCAAATCTGTTGGGCACATTTATCAAGAGATTTTGAAAGATTAGCACATAGTTGAAGTTAAAGTTCTGGGCTGTTACTTAAGAAACGTAGCCACTGAATTATTTGCACTAAAAAAGGCCTTGCTAAAAAATGAGATAGATGTTTTTAGATTTACCAGACGTGCAAGAAAGTTGCAAAAACGTACAAGGTATTACTTGAAGCCGTTTACCTGAAGCAATTGGAGCTTCTCGAGTTGCAAAAAAGATTTTGAAATCTGAAAGAATGATGTGGAATTTTTTAGATGACCCAGAAAACATTCCGCTGACAAACAACCATGCTGAACAGCAGATACGGCATTATGTCGTTTATCGCAAAAATTCATATTTTACCCAATCGAAGCGGGGAAATGCATTCCTTGAACGGATAATTTCATTATACTTGACATGGAAACAAAGGGGTCTCAATCCTTTCCAAAACCTCTTATCTATCATCTCTCACACCGCTTAGCTGAACGGATACAACCCAAGAAAGGTTTTTCTACGTCATACCGCCGCGGTATCTCAGCATAGATTCCGCTAACGAGTAGCGGAATGACGAATTTGTTGTTTTTCAAATTGTAGGTAAACCTAAGCCACTTTAGCTATATAGGGTCACAACAATAGATTTTTAAGATCGTTTACGGCCTTCTTAATATCTTCAGCCTTGAATATCGCCGATCCCGCAACTAAAATATCAGCACCTGCTTTTATTATATCAGCTGCGTTAGAAAAGTTGATTCCACCATCTACTGAAATTTGTGTTTTAAGGTTACGCTCTTGTATCATTTTTTTTATAGTAGATATCTTGTTCAACTGTGAATGAATGAATCCCTGCCCTCCAAAGCCAGGGTTGACTGTCATAATCAGCACAATATCTAGCTCATGTATTATGTATTCAAGCACACTTGGAGAAGTTGAAGGAACAATTGAAACTCCAACTTGAATCGGTTTTTTTGCGTCGTTTACATTTTTGTATGACTTTATCTTTCTTATCAACCTCTCAAGGTGTGTCTCTGCTTCTGCATGTACAGTGATAATATCAGCACCAGCATTTATAAAGCTTTCAATGTGGTTACCAGGAGATTTGACCATTAAATGCACATCAAAAGGAAGATTGCTATATTTACGTATTGCAGAGACAACGCTAGGACCAATTGTAATATTTGGAACGAAATTCCCATCCATAACGTCTATGTGTATGTAATCTACACCTAAATCGCTAATTTTTCTTACTTCTTCTCCTAATTTTGCAAAATCTGCTGAAAGTATAGAAGGTGCAATTTTAATACTCATGAGCTGCCTTTTTTGCTAAAAAATAACTTATTTTTAAAACTCTGTCACCCTAAGCACCATCTGAGTAGCTAGAGGAACTGGATACTGATATCGGTATGCCTATTTAACTAGATCTTAAATTAGATAAAAAAAGGTAGTCTTGATAAAACTTATTTACAGCAAGTTTTTTTACATTTGGACTTTCTGTTTGTTCTTTTTTGTACCCTAATTTATAGCTTATTGAATCCTTGTATAAACTGATCGTTTTGTATGCTTTGTTCATCTCCCTAGGAAAGATGCCGTTAGCAATTACGACGCATAACCCTGTAGCTGTTGCAAAAGCTAGAGTGGTAAATGCTAGATTTTGTAAAAAATTTCTTCCACTAACTTTTTTTTCCTGTATATTAGCAGAGTGCTGTTTGTTTGACACTTCTTCTAGATATTCATGCCATATGTGATTGCAGTTCGTACATTTTACCTTCCTTCCAGACGCACCAATTTGCTTAGGAGATACTAAGTAAGTTTTAGTACAACTATTACATTGTATTTTCATAGCACTCACATATAAGTAGTAACAAGCCCAAATGATACGAGCTATAAATTTAATATCAACATATATATAACAAAATATATATAACAAATGGAAGGTTTGCAACTAAAAAAAACACAGAGTGAGATAAAAGATATTTGGAAAAATAGAGAAAAATTTAATGACTGTAATCTAAAGAAAACAGCAAGAATAGCAATTAAAGAGGTAATTGAGCTCCTTGATAGTGGCAAAATTAGAGTAGCAGAAAAGCTATCAAGTGGAGAATGGGTAGTACATAAGTGGATAAAGCAGGCAATATTATTACATTTTCTCACTGAAGAAAGCAAAATAATAGACAATACCAATTGCTGGTTTGACAAGATCGGTAACAAGTTTAGTGAATGGAATGAGGAAAAATTTCGCCGGTTAAAAATTAGAGCAGTTCCTGGGTGTTTTGTTCGCCGATCTGCTTATATAGGTACAAATGTTGTTCTAATGCCAAGTTTTATCAACGTTGGTGCATATGTTGATTCAGGAACAATGATAGATACCTGGTCAACGATTGGTAGCTGTGCGCAAATAGGAAAAAATTGCCATATTTCCGGTGGAGTGGGAATAGGTGGAGTCCTTGAGCCTATTCAAGCTTCACCTGTCATTATAGAGGATAATTGCTTTATTGGAGCGCGTAGCGAGGTGGCCGAGGGTGTGGTAGTGAGAGAAGGATCAGTCCTTGGCATGGGTGTGTTTATTGGGGCGTCAACAAAAATTATTGATAGAGAAACTAGCAAGGTATTTTATGGCGAAGTGCCGCCTTATTCTGTAGTGATACCAGGGTCTATTCCATCTCAAAATAACATTTCAACCTATTGTGCAGTCATAGTAAAAAAAGTGGATGAAAAGACGAGATCGAAAATCTCTATAAATGAAATATTGAGGGATTAAACTATCTCACTGCTTGTCGTCACTTTTTTTATCATTGTTACTAACCACAGTAATGGCATACGCGCATAGCTCTGAGAAAGAGACTCCATTTTCTTGAGATAGTTTATATAATTTTTGTAGACTTTCTTTTACTTTATTAGGAATATTCCCTCCACGTTCTTTTATAAGCCAGGAATCTTGATGATGAATTGGATGAGCATCACTTTTTGGATTTCCTATATATATTGCAAAAGGTGAACTTTGCCCTTTGAAGTCACATTGTACAGTAAATTTTTTTATAGATTCAGCCATCTAAAGACCTCTACTTTTCTTTTTGGTCGATTTTATAGCAAGTGGAAGAGGTGGTTTCTTTATAAAATCTTGTCTATTGACAACACTTTCTTTACCTTCCAAAGCTCGGCGAACATCAGCTCTGCTTAATTGCGACTCTTTTGCTACCTTCATTCCATGCTTTGCCATAATATTAGCATACGCTAGTACTTTTTTTACCAATTCTAGATCACCATTTAGCATTTGAACTAGCACTTGAAATACCTCTGCTAAAGTTAACCCGTCAGCATTTATAACCTTGTTTTCTATAAAATTGACAGCTTCTTCAAATTTGTATTCAATACTATCATCTTGAGGTATAAGGGCAACATAATCGGTGTTTTTGTCGTCCATAACCGAAGCACTATTACTCACAAACTTAAGTTTATACTATATATATAAATACTCTACTATTTTATATTATGGCACGCTATAGTTAAACATTTATTAATAACATGCTCACTTATATACACGAATTAATTGACAAAAGTCAAGGATCAATATCCATCAGTGATTTCATGAATGCCGTTTTGTATCATGAAAAATACGGCTATTATACAAGTAAATTACCGCTTGGTAAGGATGGTGATTTTACTACCGCACCTGAGATCAGCCAATTATTTGGTGAAGTCATTGCAGTTTGGATAATGCATACATGGGAAAAATTAGGAAAGCCATCAAAATTTTCTCTAGTTGAACTTGGGCCAGGCAAAGGAACACTCATTCACGATATAATAAGAGTCACTAAAAAATACAGCAGCTTTTTTAATTCAATGTTGATCCACTTAGTTGAAATAAGCCCTACTTTACGGAAGATACAAAAGGAAAAATTAAAAAGCTTAGATGTTAATTGGCACAAAAATATTGACAACCTACCAGAACAACCAACCATTTTTTTAGCAAATGAGTTCTTTGACGCTCTTCCGATAGATCAGTTTGTATATCATGATGAGGGGTGGTATGAAAATATGGTGACAAAACAAGATGATGGCAGTCTCTTGGTGTCATGCCAGTGCGTGACACTGGAATCCAGAAAAAAAGAATCATGGATTCCAGTGTCAGCTACTCAGATGACAAATGGAAAATTTTTTAATGGTGCAGTGGTGGAAATATGTTCAGTTGGGGTTGAAATATTAAAAAAACTTGAGAAGAAGATATATAATAATAAAGGAGCTGCTTTGATTGTAGATTACGGTTATGTATACCCCGCATATAAGAGCACTTTGCAATCGATAAAACAACATAAGTATGCTAATTTTCTTGAGAATGTTGGTAATAGTGATATTACCGCACTTGTAAACTTTCAAGCATTAAAAGATTCATTAAAACACGTAGATTGCGAGATTTTAACTCAAAGAGAATTTTTATATCTTTTTGGCATAAAAGAAAGAACCCTGGCTTTAATGAAAAGCGCAAGTGATGAACAAAAGAATAGGATCTTTAGTGAATTCTTAAGGTTGACTGAAAATATGGGCACTCTTTTTAAAGCAATGCTATTGATATAGCTAACCCAAGAAAGGTTTCCCTACATCATATCGCCACAGCGCTAACGAGTAGCGGAATGACGAATTTGTTGTTTTTCAAATTGTAAGTAAACCTAAGCCACTTTAGCTATAGCATAGCTAAAGTAATTTATGTTATTGGGTAAGTTAAAAATATGATATAAATAAGATAGGAGGGAGCTACTCACTATAGGAATAGAGTTGTGCACGACCCACAGCTGTACGAACATTTGTTTGCGAAGAAATGTTATAGCTGGTTTTGCCTCAAACACAAAGATGTCATACGAGTAGCTGACTACTTGGATCCAGCCTTTCCATCCAAGACGGCAGTGCCCAGACACTGGAATAACAGCAGTCCTACGTCATACCGCGATTCATTCGCGGTATCTCTAGATCCCGCTAACAAGCAGCGGGATGACGGTTGTCTCCTAGCTGTCATCCCAGTACTGGTAGACTCAAATCACAATGCTCGTATAGCTGCAACCCTGGAGGTACTGTTTCTCACCCACTGGAGATATTGCACGGTACTATCTACTTGATCATCGTGTCGAGTTTCAGGAAACATTAAAATCTCATACTCAAAATCGTTCAGCCATACTGCTTGATGTGGCAGAAAAACCTTGCCAGACTCTATAATCGGAACAATTTGATGAAATCGAGTGAGCTTGTCATCATGTGGCACTATTTCAATAATCGGTAAATCACTGTTTGTCTTTAGCTCTTGCACCAATTGTTGACCACTTGTTTTTGCTTCGATTAAAATTGCGTGTGGCGTCCATCTTGCAGCTAGTGACAAAACCTGTTCTTTAAGCTTTGGATACTCAAGCTTTGCGCGATATACGTCGAGTAAATAGAATTTATTATCTATTTTTGCCCAGGTGGTGCAGACACTAAAGTTGCTCATGTTATAGCTCTTTCCATAAAAGTCCGGATGTGATAGGATAAGGATAGATGATGATAAGGAGGTTGAATGCCAGCAGCATATAGTTATGAT
>NZ_JAPQLE010000020.1:0-4378 GCF_028982185.1 Wolbachia endosymbiont of Drosophila baimaii
GAAAAACATTCCTCTATTCGAATCCTTTCGTCGTGCTGTTGATTCTGCCTTCCTATGACCTGTTCGGACTATTATGAGAAATGCTATATTTGGATGGAATTAGCGTAGGAGAGCATGATGCAAAAGAATTTTTAAATAAGGAATTTTTAAATAGTGATCTAGTTGCTCTATTTAATGGACCTCCAGCACCGTATCAAGGATAAGTTCGCAATATCCATAGAAATCTTAATATCAACGTTATTAAACTTGCGCAGGCTTTAAAAACCAGCAGTTTTTTCAGTAGAAAAATTAAAAGAATGGAAGAAGAGAAAAGTGAAATAAAAATCGTAAACATACACAGCAATGGTAAAAAAATAGTAAAAATTGAGAAAAATGAGAAACAACAGAGGAACTACTCCTTTACAGAATTTGCAATATGTGACATCGAAATTAGTTGGGGTGCAAAAGATGAATCTGGAAAAGACCTTAACTGTACTGTTGTTCTAAATATAAATTTAGGTCAAGTTAGTATTAAAAAATCAACTATTGACGGTAAAGATGTTGAACCAAAGGAAATTTTAGAGTTAGCTAAGCAAAACGAGGCTGTGCTTATAAAAGGTAAAGCTTTATGTGAAGTTTTAGTAGAACATTTCATTAAGCAAACACCATGTGAGGAAAAGAAGGATATGCAATCGCACGAGAATATCGTTGTACCTGGTTCCGGTGCACCTCGCTCCATTAATGAGGAAATAACTGTAGAGCATCCGTTCGGGAAAGCGGCAAATAAAGATAATCATAGAGAAATGTGAGTTTACAACAAATGGTGCCATGAAAGTAGCTGATACATAACTGTACGAACGTTTGTTTGCAAAGAAATGTTATAGCAGGTTTTGCCTCAAACACAAAGGTGTCATTCCAGTGCTTGACACTGGAATCCGGCCCTTTTACGCAGTCCCATTAAAAACGTTGTATTTTAACGTAGGATTAGCTACTCTTATACTCACCAATTTAATCTCTAATCAAAATTCCTGGATCCCAGTGTCTGGGCACTGGGATGACATCCTCCCTAGTGGATTCAAATCACAATATTCGTATAGTAAGCACTGACCACTTTTGCTTCAATATTTGCGATGCCCCTGAACAGATACAATCATTCTATTATCAGGAGGATGCCATTAATCGCTTTATATAATGCTACTTGTAACACTTATGCCCTGAACGGAGACAGTTTAGGTTGTTATGCCTGGCGGCTTTGTTGGAATAAGTTTTTCAACACTGCTAACAATAAAATTGATTGTATCGTCAGCTACCTTATCGAATTTATCATTTATCTCTTTTCCTATTTCTTGATTTTTAACATATTCGTGTAGAGCTAAAGCAGTTATAGCTGCACATGCTGCAATTAAGCCAGTTTGTGCTATAATGAATAGTGATAATCCTCCTACGAATATAGATGTTAATCCAATAGCCAGGTTTATAATCTTACTTTGTGTTGTTTGTTGCGTCGCTTGGCTTTGATCTGCCTGTTTATCCTCTAAAGCATTCGATATTGTTTTTAAGGCAACTTTTATCGCTATTGCTGCAACTGAAACCATAATTAGCCCTATAGCTATTTTTGCTAAAAGAAGAATCGACGGTAGCATCACTACAAATGATAGCGCGCCAATTCCTCCAGCTAACCACTTCTCATTTATTTTTTTTGATTGATTTGTACCAGTGTTCATTATTACCCTCCACTTTACTTATGATCTACCTATATCTAATACGAAATATGAAGGTAGTCAACTATATATTTTATATGAAAGATTGTATTAAAAGTTTTTCATGTTATTTTTTGCTGCTTCGTGGTTAAATTTGGAATTTTAGAAAGAGTTACGTATTATTTGAAATTCTTGTATACTGTCTTGAATCAGTTAAATAGATAATGAAGTGCAGGACGCAGTTTTAATTTTACAAGATGGCAAGTGCTTTTGGGGAAAATCAGTAGGTAAAAAAGGCAAATGCATAGGTGAGGTCTGTTTTACCACTGGTATGACCGGTTATCAGCATACTATAACTGATCCTTCTTTTGCCGATCAAATTATAACGTTCACTTTTCCTCATATTGGTAACGTTGGAATAAACCATAAGGATAATGAAGGAAAGAAAATTTTTGCAAGTGGTGTGGTTATGCGTGAACTTTCTTCTATGTCCCACCCTTCTTCATATATCAGTTTAAATGATTGGTTAGAGAAAAATAACGTGATTGGGATATCAGGAGTTGATACTAGAGCTTTAACGAGACATTTGAGAGAACATGGATCTCAAAATGGAATGATATGCTCATCGAGTAAGGCGCATGCGTTGGACAAATTGAAGGAATACAAATCTGTAAATGGGATAGAAATAACCAATAAAGTCAGCTTGCATAGTAATTTTAAAAGTGACCTTAATGCAAAATATAGGGTTGTAATCGTTGATTTTGGCGTAAAAATCAGTATAGTTTCACGCTTAATAGAACTTGGTTGTACAGTTGAATTAATCAGACCAAGCACAGGTTTTGCTCAAAAAGTGTTGAGTATGAATCCAGATGGGATAGTGCTTTCAAATGGTCCTGGTGATCCGCAAGAAATAGGAGAAAGTGTAGTTTCAGAAATAGACATTATTATAAAATCTAAAATACCAATTTTTGGCATATGCATGGGCCATCAATTACTTGCGATTACTTTGGGGGCAAAGACCATCAAGATGGATATAGGTCACCGAGGGAGTAACCATCCAGTTTATGATGTAATTAGTGGAAAAGTTGAGATCACTAGCCAAAATCATGGTTTCGTTGTTGATTCAGCTTCTCTTCTAAGTAATGTTGAAGTTACTCACATTTCTCTATTTGATAATAGTGTAGAGGGAATAATGATGAAGGATTACCCAGTCTTTTCTGTGCAATACCATCCAGAAGAAGCGCCAGGTACGCATGATTCGCATTATTTGTTTAAACGTTTTATTGACAATATTGTGTTGTATAAAATGAAATCTGCGTGATTTTAATCAGGGTAGGTTTTATTGCTTGATTTTTTAATTTTAGGCGCTTAGTATTAAATACAATAAGAGCTTAAGTTAAGATGCTAAAATAGTATTCTCTTAACAAATTTTTGCGGAGGAGTGACCGAGTGGTTAAAGGTAACAGACTGTAAATCTGTCCGCGTGAGCGTACGTAGGTTCGAATCCTACCTCCTCCATTGTGCGGGTATAGCTCAATGGTAGAGCTCTAGCCTTCCAAGCTAGTGACGTGGGTTCGATTCCCACTATCCGCTCTTTTTTTTGTTGTATTTTTATAAAATCAA
Organism: Wolbachia endosymbiont of Drosophila baimaii; assembly: GCF_028982185.1. Lineage (NCBI taxonomy): Bacteria > Pseudomonadati > Pseudomonadota > Alphaproteobacteria > Rickettsiales > Anaplasmataceae > Wolbachia > Wolbachia endosymbiont of Drosophila baimaii. The sequence continues at coordinate 3,303 of NZ_JAPQLE010000020.1, forward strand.
CATATTATTTATTGATGTATTTGTATTTTAGGTAGAAAAGTTTAAATCATGACAGCAATAGTGGAAGCATTTGGAAAGCCGCATGTAAATGTGGGAACAATAGGACATGTGGATCATGGGAAGACGACGTTAACAGCGGCGATAACAAAGCATTATGGAAATTTTGTAGCGTACGATCAGATAGATAAAGCGCCAGAAGAAAGGAAGAGGGGGATAACGATAGCAACAGCGCATGTTGAGTATCAGACGGAAAAAAGGCATTATGCACACGTTGATTGTCCTGGACACGCTGACTATGTAAAGAATATGATAGTAGGTGCAGCACAGATGGATGCGGCGATATTGGTAGTGTCGGGGGTTGATGGGCCAATGCCACAAACGAGAGAGCATATATTGCTGGCGAAGCAGGTAGGTGTTGGATATATCGTGGTGTATATAAATAAAGCTGATGTTGCTGATGCTGATATGATAGATTTAGTAGAAATGGAAGTGAGGGAATTACTGAGTAAATACGGATTTCCAGGGGATGAAGTGCCTGTGGTGGTTGGTTCAGCACTCAAGGCGCTGGAGGATGACAGCAGCGAATATGGAAAGAAATCAATAGACAAATTGATGGAAAAGTTAGATGAATATGTAGCGGTTCCACCAAGGCCTGTGGATTTACCATTTTTATTGCCAATCGAAGATGTATTTTCGATATCGGGGCGAGGAACAGTGGTAACAGGAAGAATAGAGAAGGGAGAGATAAAGACGGGAGAAGAGATAGAGATAATAGGTCTGCAAGCGACGCAAAAGACGATATGCACAGGTGTTGAGATGTTTAAGAAGTTGCTGGATAAGGGAAGTGCAGGACTCAATGTAGGAATATTGTTAAGAGGAACAAAAAGAGAAGAAGTGGAGAGAGGGCAAGTATTAGCGAAACCGGGGACGATAACACCGCATAGAAAGTTTAAGGCGGAGGTTTATATATTAAAGAAAGAGGAAGGAGGAAGGCATACACCATTTTTTGCGAATTACCAGCCACAGTTTTATTTAAGGACAACGGATGTAACTGGGAGCATAAAATTGCTAGATGG
>NZ_JAPQLE010000021.1:0-20148 GCF_028982185.1 Wolbachia endosymbiont of Drosophila baimaii
GTCATAACTATATGCTGCTGGCATGCTTACCATCACTACTATAAATCCATATCTTACCTTTTTTGGACTATTATGAGAAGTGCTATACATCTGGGAGAACTTATACCTTATTATTCTATCTCTTTCATACCTTTATTTCCTTAACTTGACGCGTATGCTTTTTTGAACATTCCCAACGAAAAAAGAAAAACAAGGTTTAATTTTCTTTTTTATTTGCGATTTATCTATTAATTAACCGTGAAAGGTTACGTGTAATGCTTCTTCACATAATTATCAATAATTGCCTTAAATTCTTCAGAGACATTATCACCTTGTAAAGTTTTGAAATATTTGCCGTTTTTGTAGACTGCTGAAACAGGTTTTTCTCCATATCCAGGTAAGCTGATTCCCAAATTTGCGTGTTTGCTTTCTCCAGGACCATTTACTATGCATCCCATAACAGCAATGTTCATATGCTCTACACCTGGATTTTTTTTCTTCCACATCGGCATATGAGTTTTTATATAGCCATTCACCTCTTCAGTTAATATACGAAAACGATCGCTACTCGTGCGCCCACAACCAGGACATGAATTAACCTGAGGGTTAAAGTGTCGCAAGCCTATAGACTGCAATATTTCCTGACACACCACCACTTCATTAGTACGCGATTCACCAGGACGTTGAGTCAAAGAAGCCCGTATTGTATCTCCAATGCCATTTTGCAATAAATAAGTAAGCCCTGCTGCGGTATTTACCACACCTTTATTGCCCATACCAGCCTCAGTTAAACCCAAATGCAGCGCATAATTGGAAGATTTTGCAAGTGCCATATAAACTAAAATTAAATCTTGCACTTTGCTAACTTTACATGAAATGATTATTTTGTTTGAATTTAGACCAATTCCTTCAGCTTTTTTTGCACTATCAAGAGCAGACATTACAAGTGCTTTGCGCAGTATAACATCAGAAGGCCTTGAATTACTAAGCGAAGAGTTTTCATCCATCAATTTTTGCAAAAGGTATTTATCAAGACTACCCCAATTTACCCCAATTCTAACCGGAAGATCGTGCATTATTGCATACTCTATCACCCTTTCAAACTTCTCATCACGTTTGTCGCCAAAGCCTATATTGCCTGGATTGATTCTAATTTTACCCAGCATTTTGATGTTGTCTGGATAATCTTGAACTAATTTATCTAGCTCATATTGACCGCAGCCTACCAATATTTTACCGTCAAAACCTTCTTTATTTATCTCTTCTACTATATAAGGTATTGCTCTTGCTACCTCCTCTGAGTTCAAGGCAATTCGCACCAATTCTGAACCTGTACGTGCTAGTTCTGTTATCTCTTTTGCATAATGTTTTGCGCTACTTTTTATATTATCAGAATCTATATGCACACCAAGCGCCATAGATTGTACAACTACAGGATTATTTCCGCCTATCTTTACTTTTCCAACTTCTACAACATGAGTTTTGTGCCTGGAAATTGGCGATAATTCACATGCATCGTCATTCAATATCAGGTCTGTATCTAGCATATTATTAATTGTGATACTATTTTACTGTGTCAGCTACGCTGCCAAACGAACTTGAACCATTCAAACTATAAGCATCTACGTTATCCAAATTAGCAATAGAATCATGTGAGCACGTTCTTCTTGAAGGAGTTTCTTTTATAGTGACATTTATAGGAGAAACTTTCTTTTCTCGTGTTGAAGTAACTTTCTTCTCTTCTTGTTGTTCACTTTCATGCTGCTTATTTTCATACTGGGAAACTGGCTCTTGATCTATAAATACAGCACTCTTTAAACGTGCGATATTAATACCATGCTGATTTATCATAGCGCTCTCTTCATCGTCGACTATGCAAGCTTCCATGTCATTTGGCTCATTATCAAGACTAGCAATTTTTTTCTCTTTTAATTTTTTGATTAGATCTTCTTTATTTATAGCTCGATCTTGTAACTTTTTTTTCTTGAGGAGCTCCCTACGCTTCTCATACAGTTTATATGACTCAGCAAAATCCTCATCTGTATGAAAGTTTGCACCACCAGGGTTACCAGGAGGTATGTATCTCTTACTGAGCTTAGATTTAGCTCCAGCACTATGCACAGTAAAAAAGCTAGAAACCAAAAACATTAATATAAACAAAACTTTAGAAAAAATCCTAAGCATATGGTGCTATAGTAAATATCGTGTTTCAAAAGATAGCAATTAACAAACTTTAAGTAAACCAGAATCTTTACTAACTTTACAATACAAATATTTTTCTAAAAAGTGATATGTTTACTATCAAAAAACCTACATAGGCTAAGAGAAGAGTAAGGTGCTACAAGTTGCGTAACACCTCCTCAAGAAGAGTGTTATGCAGCTATGCTTGCAATTTTTAAGTTATTCTGTAGTTTTTCAGTACCATCGGTAGCATCTACATTACTAAGTTTTGCGTCTGGTGTATCTTTAGACGAGTTCTTTTCTTTCTCCTTTTCAAGTTTAACTCCCTGATAGATACAGAATGCAACAAAAGAAGTTATCGCTATCGCAGCAACAGCACTGACTATGATACAAGTTGCCATTATTTTTTCTTGTTCTCCTACTGCCTCTATAGCGTTCTCTGCCGTCTCTTTAGCTCCCTCTGCTATCTTTTTAGCTTCCTCTGCTATCTTTTTAACTCCCTCCAACTGCTCTTTCAAACCATCGAATTTATCGTTCAAATCGTCGAATTTATCTAATAGCTCTTTGAAATTTTCCTTAAATTCATCCGCCAGTTTGATTATTTCTTCTTCCAAACCTGCGAAGTTCCCTAATACCTTCTCTAGTTCTTCCACTCTTTTTTGCAATTCTTCTATTACTAACTTATCAAGACCCTTAAAATTATACATAATACGTTCCCACAAAGACATTTTTAACCTCGTAGTTAATTAATATATTATAATTTTACATTCCAAATATTTAAATTATTATTAAATTAACTGTCATTATGTATTGATCTTTTAATAATTTTGTTTGACTTGCTTTTTGAAAGTGCGGAAACTTAAATTAAGGTATTACAAGATTGTTATTCAACCAATATCTCTCTTTTCCCTGAGTAATTTGGAGCGCTGACAATACCTTCCTTTTCCATTCTTTCAACGATGTTTGCTGCTCTGTTATAGCCTATTCTAAGCTGCCTTTGAATGTAACTGGTTGAAACTTTTTGATCTCTTTGAATGATGGCCACTGCTTGGTTATAGAGGTCATTTTCTTCATCCTCCGTTTCATCGTGTGACTCTGTAGAAGAATTTTCATCTTCTTTAGTGATTTCCTCCATGTAGTTTGGCTCACCTTGCATTTTCAGATGATCAACTATATCTTGTACCTCATCATCGCTCACAAATGGGCCGTGAACTCGAATGATCTTACCACCAGAGGCCATATAGAGCATGTCACCCATGCTGAGCAATTGTTCAGCCCCTTGTTCGCCAAGTATTGTACGGCTATCTATCTTAGAAGTAACAGCAAAACTGATTCTCGTTGGAAAGTTCGCCTTTATCACACCTGTGATCACATCCACAGATGGGCGTTGTGTTGCCATTATGATGTGTATTCCTGCAGCACGAGCCATCTGAGCTAAGCGTTGAATAGAGCACTCTATTTCTTTGCCGGCAACAAGCATCAAATCTGCCATTTCATCCACGATCACTACAATATACGGAAATGTTTCCATCTTGATTGGTATTTTTTCAAACAGAGGTTTGCCTGTTGTTGAGTTAAAGCCAATCTGTACAACGCGCTCCAATTCTATTCCACTATTCATCGCTTCTGTGATTTTTTGATTATAGTTTATAACATTGCGTACATTCAAATACGACATCATGCGATAGCGGTTTTCCATTTCTTTCACTATCCACTTAAGAGCGATAACAGCCTTTTTTGGCTCTGTTACCACTGGCGTTATTAGATGCGGTATTGCATCATATATTGAAAGCTCAAGCATTTTGGGGTCGATCATTATCATCTTGCATTCGTCAGGACTTAATCGATAAACGAGTGAAAGAATCATAGTGTTAATCGCAACTGATTTACCAGACCCTGTGGTTCCAGCAACGAGCAAGTGAGGCATTTTAGTTAGATCTGCAATAACTGGTTTTCCACTTATTTCTTTGCCAAGCGCAATTGGAAGATTTAAGTTTGCATTTTGGTATTCTGGTGATTCAAGCAAATCACGCAGCATTACAATTTCCCGTTCCTTGTTCGGCAACTCTATTCCCATAGCATTTTGCCCACGAATTATTGAAATACGTGCAGAGAGTGCACTCATCGAACGTGCAATGTCATCTGCAAGGCCAATTACTCTTGCAGATTTCGTACCAGCTTGTGGTTCAAGTTTGTATAAAGTCACAACCGGCCCATAGCACACACTGATAATTTTTCCTTGCACGCCAAAATCACTCAGGACTTGTTCCAGCAGAGATAAATTTTTATTGCTCTCCATTTCATTCAGCTGTTTTCTCTGCAAAGACTCCTCTGCTTTGGAAAGTAAATGAATGCTTGGAAATTCGAACTCACTGAAAATTTCTTTGGTGGCTTTTTTCTGTCTTTCTTTTGGTTGTTGTTTAGTAGTGATTTTAGTTTTATGTTTTTCTTCTACTACTAATGGTGCAACTGAATATTCAGCAGTTTTATGTGATCTGAAGAATGGAACATTTACAAATAAGCAAGCTATTTTTTCACATAAGAAGAATAGAGAGTAAATTGTTCTCTTCCAACCAACAGATCCTACAAGACCTATTAATGTTACTATCACAAATACATAAAACGGGCAGTTATTAACGAGTGCATTCCCTATTATTCCACTGTGTCTGTACCTTGCTGTGATGCCTAGCGAAAGTTGTGGTAATATAGCACATACCCCTAAATTGATTAATATTAAATAGAGAATTTTCAGCAGTATTTTTGCTGGCCTGAAGATCAACAAGTAAACTATGGTTGTAGCTATTGTAACACTAGTTAATCCAAGAAATTGAACCAATATATCAGCTAAATATGAACCTACTATTCCACCTAAATTTGTCACTTCCTCATTTGTAGCCGTGTTTAAGGAAGGATCTTTATAGTTATAGCTAAAAACTGATATATATATATATATTAAAAGGGATAGATATATTGCTGATTTTAGATATTTTTTTAACATCTACCTAAAGTAGTAAGCTACTGTATATTTTACAAAGTGAATTGTTATTAGCAATATCATTATAGATAAATCTAATCCGTTGAACGGTGGTATATATCTTCTAATAATCTTTAGTGGTGGATATGTCAATTGGTTCAAGATGTGCATTATGCTACTGACAGTTTCATTATATATGTTCACCATATTAAGTTTAACCAGCCAGTTTAGGACAACCCAACATATTAGAATGAAGCTATAAAGATCAAGTAACGTATCGAGTAGATATATGATTGGATGCATACATATCTATTACACGAAAGTTATATAAAAGACAAGTATTTAGCCTTTTCAAACTCAAAATGTTGTTTTTGCTGAACCAAAAAAAACTTCATTTTTTGAGCTGCGCAAAGCCACCTAAAGTAGAGAATGGACAAGGAAGGAGGGGTGTATAATATATATTAATGTTGATATTTATTTCTTATAAATATCATCTCTATGTCCTATCTCTGTGATAGTTACTATATGATCTAATTGATTTACTCTGTAAATTACACGATAGTCACCAACTCTTAGTCTTCTACATCCTTTTAAGTTATGATGTAGTGGTTCACCAAAATTTATTGGGTCAACTGTAAGACGTTCTTTTATAGCCTTTTGAACTCTTAGCCTTATTATCTTTGGAAGGTTTGGTAAATCTTTTTCAACAACACTCTTTAGAGACTTAACCTTGTAACGCTCTAATCCCACTTAATATCTTCAAAATCAACTGTTTCTGCACCTTCAACATCACGCTCATCAGAAATTTTAGATACTAAAAAATCCTCCATTTCAAGCTCAACTGCTTCTCTAAATAGTTTTCCTGCTAATTCTTGAACGGGCTGTTTAGTAAATTCAGATAATTCAGCAAGATGCTTTAAAGTTTCTTCGCTAAGAGCTATGTTAATGCCTGAATTTGCCATATGTTTTACCAAAGTCCACTAATGGTTATACAACATTTTTTTTAATTTTTCAATAAAGAAAGGAGTGGTGTATAAAAATATATTTAATGTTTCAGTAGGTCCAATATTGCCTGCTTGTAAATATTGTCCCTGTGTCCTATTGAAACAATAATTACTATACGTTTTACAGTATTTACACGGTAGACAATACGATAATCATCAGCAACTTTTATTCTTCTATGTTCCTTTAATCTCTTGCGTAGCAACACACCGTTACCAATAGGATCAGTCTCAAGATACTCTTTTATTGCATCTTTAATACTTGGCTTTACATCTTCCGGCAAGGAAGGCAAATTTCTTTTAAGAACATGCTTTAGATATTTAATGGTGTATTGCTTATTTCCAGATGTCTTCACTATCCTCTACTTCTTCTGCATCATCAGAATTTAACTCCCTAATAATTTTGGAAAATGCAATATCTTCCGCTTCAAGTTCGATTGCTTCCTTGACTAGCTTTTCTGTTAATTTTTGAACAGACTGCTTGGTGGCTCTAGCTAGTTCAACAAGATGCTGCGAAGTTTCTGGGTTGAAAGTTACACTAACTTTTGAATTTACCATAAGTTTTACCAAAGTCTGCTACTATAGCTATTTTACAACATTTTTTTTAATTTTTCAATAAAGGAAGGAGGGCTGTATAAAAATATATTTAATGTTTATCAAGTAGCCTTCTCATAAATGGTGTCTCTATGTCCTGCTGTAGCAACAAATACCTTATGTTTTGCAATATTTACAGTATAAATAATTCGATAATCACTAACCCTTATTCTTCTATACCCTTTTAGCCTGCCACGTAATGGTTTACCAAATTTAATTGGATCAGTTGTAAGCCGCTCGTTTATCGCTTTTGTAATCCTTGATCTTATTGTTTTTGGAAGATTTAGAAAATCTCTTTCAGTAAAGTTTTTTGAGTAGACAATATCGTATTTCAGTTTATGTCCTCTCCCTTTCAGATAGTACTGTGTTCCAGTCTACATCCTCACATTCCTTAATAGTTTTATATAACGCAATATCTTCTACTTCGCACTCGATTCCTTCGATGACTAACCTTTTTGCTAGTTCTTGAACGGATTCCTTGGTGATTTCAGCTAACTTAGTAAGGTTATGTAAAGTTTTTGGGTCAAAAGTTATACTAATTCCTGAATCTGTCATATATTTTACCAAAGTCTACTAATAATTATACAACATTTTTCTGAATTTTTCAATAAAGGAAGTTGATGATATGTAAGAAAAATTTTGCCACCTGCGTTAATAAATAATTAAAGATTTAGCATATTTATCTACCCTCTATTCTATTACTTAAGTTAGACCACTTTTTTCTATTAATATTTTTTGTTTATAAAGATGAGCAGTTACTCATCACGCAGTTGATCTATGGATATAATACTACCGTTTGATAGTTTTTCAGTACATTTTTCACTTTTGTATTCTTTATCAGAGTCGATACTGATTTTGTCAAATATTAAAACATCTCCTGAAATTTTATCACGAAACTCACTAATAGCAAAAAACGGTATAGTAATTCGCTCTTGTTTTCCTTGAAAACTCAAACTGACGCTAAATTTATCCTCAGAAACTTTTAAATCATAGAATTGATGCTGTAATATAATAAGCATTTGAGTAGGGTATGACTTTTTCAAACGATCTGGCATGGTCACACCATTAAAATATGTGAAAAATAATATTTCTAAGTGAGGGATAAAACCATTACCTGATATAACATCTAAAGTCTTTTTGATAACTTGAAACTTAGCAGAATTAAGCAGTTTTTTGTAATCTGTTTGCTCCATATAACTTTCACATACGTAAATTTTGGGGGAACTTCTGTTACCCGGCGTTCCCTAAACCGTGCTTTAGTAATAAACCGGTTGTGCTAAATTAAGCAGCAACACGATATTCCTCAGCAGCAAAATTATCGTTTGCATTTAAATTATGAACTCTTAGCGGTGGTGTCTAACCGAGCAAAGCTACCATCTTTACTATGCATGTCGATCCTTAATCGCCCCCGTATAATTAAAAAACATGGTGGAGGCGCCGAGTACTGCCCTCGGGTCCAATACACCTATTACAAGGTAATTTTATTGCTATAGTACACAAAATGTACATAGCTACTATATAGCAACATTAAATAAATGTCAAGATATTATGACCTTAAGTTGATTTATTGCTAAAACAAAATTAATATTTCCAGTAAAAAATTCTGTGCTCTTAACCTGACACATATGGCTTTTTGAATACTCCCAATGAAAATATTTATAAATAAATATTTACTCTTCTTTTTTATTGTTTTTAGGTTTTTCTTGATCAACCATTTCTCCACCGATCTCTTTTATTTTTAGTATCAACGACTCTGGTACATACACGTCAATTACTTCTTCTGCTGTCACAAATAAAGCCTGATAAGAGTGTGAATTTATTATCCAATTAGGCAATATGTCTTCTGCTTCTATTTTATACTCTCCCTCTTTTTTGTCATATACTGTGTAGCAATATAAGTGCACAGCAAAAAATAATACATAAGAGAGCAATATTCCTTTAAGCACTCCGAGAAAGATTCCAGTAACTCTATCAATAAACCCCAATCTTATGGGCGATAATATGTACATTAGCCAGTTATTTATTATCATCAATATAAGATTAAGTATAATAAATACAGAGATTATAGAAAGTATGTTTAGTGTAACTTTAGAATCAAAATATTTACTATAATTTGGAGTGAAAAAATCATAGTGATTAGCTGTCAGAAAGACCGATAAAAATAGAAACATTAGTGCGCATAGCTCTTTTATAAAGCCTCTAGTTACCGAGATTATTACGCATAGAACAACAATGAAGATAATTAGGCTATCGAAAAGCATGTTTTATATCTATATGGTTTTCAAGATATAATAGTTGTAAATAACAAGGTTGTAAAATTAATTGTATTTATGCTGCATCAATTGATCTAAATACCTAGCGATCATGTCAATTTCTAAATTCAAATAATCATTTACTTTGTTGTACTGAAAAGTTGTATTTTCCCATGTATAGGGAGTGATATTTACTGTAAATTCCTGATTAATAACTGAATTCACTGTGAGGGAAACCCCATCTAGTGTAACGGAGCTTTTTTTTGCAACAAATTTAATTAATTCTTGTGAGCACGATAGCTTGATTTCATGAGAATCTAAACTTCGCTCAATTGTTAAAATTTTTACTATCCCGTCAACATGACCCTGAACTAGGTGGCCATCGATCTTATCACTTAATCTCATTGCTTGTTCGAGATTTATTTTTTTTCCTATTCTCCACGTATTTAAGTTAGCAACCTTCATAGTTTCTTGAGATGCTTGGACTGTAAATGTATCGCTCATTATATCAACAACAGTTAAACACACACCAGAGCAAGCTATTGAATCTCCTTTATTTATAGAGGATAAATTTTGTGTCTTGATATGGAAAATTTGATCAGAGTTGGAGTGAGCGGTAGTATCAGTTATAGTCCCGATATCCGTGATAATTCCTTTAAACATATGGTGAAAATAAATAATTCTACCATGAAAAATTTTTTACAACAACTTATTTCTATTTTGTTATAGTTAAAGTAATTCTGGTTTACCGACAATTTAAAAAACGACAAATTCGTCATCCCGCTACGTGTTAGCGGGATCTAGAGATACCGTGACGGTATGACGTAGGAAAACTGAGCCTGCACTAGCTATAAGCGCGAGAAAGGGGATCGTTTTCACTTACTTGTTCAATAGATTCTATAGAATATTCAGAATATATGAAATAAGCCAAACTCAGAACACATAATGCAGTTAATATTGGTAACCCTATGTTCAATGCTAGCCCAATACTTTCTCTTTTTTCTGGTGGTACTAATCCTTTTAACATTGACACTTTTCCTAACGGAAAATGCCATAAGCAAAGTGTTGATGCAGATGCTACTATTATAAATAGACAAAAATAAGCCTTTTTTGAGGAAAATACAGTTTTTAATGATGATTTGAGTGTAATGTTAGTAGGTGGTAGAGTTTTAGCTTCATTTGTTGCTGGTGAAGGATCTTTAATTGGTAAAGGGTTTGTAGATTTATGAGGAGTATTTTCATGTTGTGGAGAAGGTTGTTGTATATAAACACCTGAAACTAATTTAAGCAATTGCTCTTTTTTTCTATATACTTGTTTTTGTAAATATTCTTTACCTAAAAGTGAGTTACTAAGAGGTTGTGGCCTTTCGAGTATCTGTAATACTTCTGATATTTCGCCTGGCTCTAAGATTGCATGTAATTGTTTATCTTGAAAGTAAACAATATTGAATACTGAGCTGAAAATATTGCGAAATGTTTCTGGATCTTGATTTTTGTACCCACTCATCACTTCAATAAATATTTCATCGAGTTTTTTTCCCCTGCGCTCAATCTGGTTATCTATCATAGCTACTCTAGCATCATTTCGTGCTTGTTTTATGGTAGGTTGTTTTTCTTCTTCTGGTAGTTCTTGAGCTTGCTTTTTCGATTTTTTTCTATTAGCTTTAAAATACTCTGTGTGCGAAGTAGTTTGACCGAAATCAGAAATAAGCGTTGTGACGTCTTCTGTTCTTCCTTCATCGATTCCATCTTTTTGTGTTACCTTGTCCTGTTTTGCCTCTTGAAGTGTTGGGTGGTAAGTCAAAGCCCTCTGGTTTCGTATGGACAGTTTTGGTGGCTGTTGAAAGAAGAATTGTATTGTATTAAAAAAATTGGGTAGCCGAAAAGAAGATCCAAACCAAAAAAAATTGTCACGCATTGCAGCAACAACTATTGGAACCCGCATCACTTGCTTTTTACTACTTGTTAAATTATAGCCAAACAGGCCTGTAACTGGTACGATTTGTCTATTTTGTGCGTTTTTTTGGTTAGTCTCACTCTGTTCTTTTTTGTCTTGATTTTCAGTTTTTTCTGCATGTTGTAGCTTTTCATTTAGAAATAACTCGATTTGGTGCAAATTATCCAGGTTAATGTCTTTAGCATCTGTTTGTAGCGTTATCGTTACGCCCCGCAGAAGGATTTGAGGCGGAGCATTATTTACGAATTCTTCTACAGTTTTATAACTGTTAGTTTTACAGTGGTTATTATATAATTCACTGCTTTCTTTCGGCACTTTCATGTTGACTGTAAAATTTTTTTCCTGAGGAAGGCAGATTTTGAAAAAATCAATTAAAGGGTTTATTCGAAATAATCTTGTATTAAAGGTGTCTTTATCTGTTGCTGTTAGCTCAAATGAAAATTTTTGTATATTGCTTTCAATACTTCTCGAGCGAATAGTACTGATCTTAATTGTTTCGCTAGAAAATGCTTTACTTATGTTTTTTGATTTTTCCTTAAAGAGCTTAGGTAAATCCTCTATCTTATACTTATTCTTAGTTTCAGTGTTGCTGTTGTGCATAGTTGATACAGCAAATTCATCAACACAAAGGTAAATAAAAAAGATTAATTAGTCAATAAATTAATAATCAGAATAGGGCAACTTTTCGGATTGTTGATGATATTTAAAATTTCACTATAATGAAAGTTTAAGCCAGCGTTTTTAAGATGAATAAAGAGTTATTAGATGACATACTTTCACTTGAAGATAAAACAGTTTCCGAAATTGAGAATGCTTCTTCTTTGCAAGATTTAGAAAAAGTTAGACTATTATATTTGGGAAAAAGGGGTGTAATTAGAGCGTATTTTGATAACTTAAAAAAGATAGAAAATGCAGAGAAAAAGCGTGATTTAGGCGCAGTTATTAACGCTTTACGTGATAAGATAGATCATCTTATCATGAATAGGGAAAATGTGCTAAAAACAGAAGAAGTTAACTTTAAATTGCAGAACGAGGCAGTTGATATTACGTTGCCTGTTAGACCAGAAAAAATCGGCAAGATCCATCCACTCGGTAAAGTTATAAATGAAGTAAAGCTTATTTTTGCACATATGGGTTTTAAAGCAGTTGATGGCCCTGATATTGAAGATGAATTTCATGTATTTGATGCACTGAATACTCCAAGTCATCATCCTGCGCGAGAGGAACAAGATACCTTCTACTTAAAGAATAAAATAAACGATAAAAGAATGGTACTGCGCACTCACACCTCATCTGTACAGATTAGAACCATGGAAAAAACAAAAAATTTCCCAATTAAAATAGTAGCCCCTGGTAGGGTATACAGAAATGACTTTGATGCAACTCATACTCCTATGTTTCACCAGATAGAAGGGTTATATGTCAATGAGAATGTCAATATGGGCCAGTTAAAATTTACTATTCATCACTTCCTTAATAAGTTTTTTGGAGATAAAGGGCTGAAGATACGTTTTCGTAATAGTTTTTTCCCTTTTACCGAGCCTTCTGCAGAAGTGGACATAAGTTATAAAGGTAGTAAATGGATAGAAGTGCTTGGATGTGGTATGGTGCATCCAAATGTATTTCAAAATGTTGGAATAGACCATACTAAATACAACGGTTTTGCGTTTGGCATTGGTATAGAAAGGCTCGCGATGCTAAAATATCAAATCAGCGACCTAAGAAGCTTTTACGATAACAAAATCAGTTGGCTTGATCATTATGGTTTTCATTTTTCATCTTTAAGATAAGTGATAAGTAAAACTCATACGTTCGTTATACTTGCTGCCGGGCATGGCAGGCGGATGAATTCAGATTTGCCTAAGGTTCTGCACAAAATAGGCAATTTTTCCATGCTCCAGCATGTCATTTACAATGCAAAACAGTTAAATCCTGAAAATATTGCTGTTGTAGTTGATCAGCCTTTAATTGAAAGACTAAGGTGCTTTGAGGATATACAGTTAATTACACAAGAATCAACATTTGGCACGGGAGATGCAGTCAAAACTGCGATGAGAAACCTGAAAGAATTGCCAGATTCGAACATAGTTGTTGTGCAGTATGGAGATACTCCGCTCATAAAAAGCAGCACAATAACTAAAATGATTAGTTATTTAGAAGGCAAGGCTCTAGTTTGCCTAGGTTTTAGGACAAGCAATAAAGAATATGGTAGGTTAATCATTGAGAATGGTTCCTTAAGAGAAATCGTAGAAGCAAAGAGTGATAAAAATAATCGTGAAGAGTTTCTTGCAAATGCTGGAATAATGGTTGCATGTGCAAAGAATTTACGTGAATTGGTGGAGAAAATAGAGTGCAATAGCTCAACTCATGAATATTACTTGACCGATATAGTTTCCATTGCAGTGAAGAGTAATTTAAATGTCGGTTACGTTATTACCGGTGGAGAAGAAGCAACGGGAATAAATAACAGAAATGACCTTATAAAAGCTGAATTTTACTTTCAAGAAAATAAAAGAAAAATTTTTACCGACGCCGGAGTAACGCTTGTTGCGCCGGAAACTGTTTTCTGTTCTCTTGATACGCAAATTGCCAGAGACTCAGTTATTTACCCATATGTTTTTTTCGGCCCTGGAGTACAAATAGAGTCTAGTGCAAGAATACTGTCATTTTCGCATTTGGAGAACTGCTTAATTAAAGGTGGTGCTGAGGTCGGTCCATTTACCAGAATACGCGGAAACACAACAATTGGTAATAAGGCAAAAATAGGAAATTTTGTGGAAGTGAAAACAAGTGAAGTTGGTCAAAACACTAGAATAAAACACTTAAGTTATATAGGAAATGCTAAAGTAGGGCAGGAGAGTAATATAGGAGCAGGCACTATTGTTTGTAATTATGATGGGAAAAATAAACATGAAACGAATATAGGGAGCAATTGCTTTGTTGGCGCCAATAGCTCACTAATTGCGCCGCTTAATATTCATGATGAATCTGTAATTGCAGCAGGTAGTGTTATAGTTGAGGATGTACCAGAAAAAAGCCTTGCAATAGCAAGGGAAAAGCAGGTGATTAAGAGAATAAAGTAATTCGCTGTAATTATAGCAGATCTTCCTAATAACAGAACTGTTGCAAGAGCTTGTAGAATTACTTTTAGATCATAATGCAAACCCTGTTCTCGAGTTTACTTAAAAGTATTTTAGTAGCTCAAAAAGAACGTTAAGTCGTGCTTTTTATTTATATTGACAGTATATATGACATCGTTTACGATTAAAGTTAATAACAATAATTTATATTTATCATGTTTGCAGTAATTGAGACTGGTGGAAAGCAATATTTAGTAAAAGAAGGCAGTATAATAAAGGTAGAGAAGTTAGAAGCTGAAGAAAAAAAAGAGGTGGAAATCAATAAGGTGATTTGTATTTCAAATAATGGCTTATCTTATTCATCTAATGCTACTGTTAAAGCTGAAGTATTGGAGCAGTGTAGAGGAGAAAAAATTATAATCTTTAAGAAGAAAAGAAGAAAAAATTACCGTAGGAAAACTGGTCATAGGCAGTATATAACTGTTCTTCGTATCAATGAAATTAATCTTCAAAAGTAAGAGGTAAAATATGGCAACTAAAAAATCAGGTGGTAGTTCCTGTAATGGTAGAGATTCAGCGGGTCGTAGGTTAGGAATAAAGAAGAATGGGAAGGTTATTCCTGGTAACATAATTGTGCGCCAAAGAGGCACAAAATTCCATCCTGGGAAGAATGTTGGTATAGGTAAAGATCATACGATTTTTGCCAAAGTAGAAGGCTGGGTCAGTTTTAGAAGGTCAGCAAATAAAAAGACTTTTATTGATATCGTGCCTACAGATAATATGAAAGCTTCAGCTTGAATAAATCATGGGTCTGTAGCTCAGGTGGTTAGAGCGCACGCCTGATAAGCGTGAGGTCGGAGGTTCAACTCTTCCCAGACCCACCATTTAGTAGTTACTAACTGTGTTTTCTATAGCGGTTTTGATATTGTATAAGCAAAAACATGAGTTTGTATAAAAATTTAGTAACCAGTGAATCAGTTGCGGCTGGTCATCCAGATAAAGTAGCAGATCAAATTTCAGATGCAATACTTGATAAATACCTTTTTACTGATCCTTTTGCGCGAGCTGCAATAGAGACTTTAGTCACCAAAGATAACGTTATTATAGCTGGGGAAGTGTTTGGGCCTAACATTAAGAATAGCAAGATTAAAAGTATTGTACGGAATACAATAAAAGATATTGGTTATGAGCATGATGGTTTCCACTGGAAAAAAGTGAAGGTAAATATATTGCTGCATGAGCAATCAAATGACATTGCAATAGGGTTGGATCAAGGTGCTGGGGATCAGGGCATAATGTATGGCTATGCAACAATAGAGACAGAAAACCTTATGCCGGCACCCATTTTTTATGCACACTCGATTCTGAAAAATATCATGAGTGCAGTTAAAGAAGCAAAACTTGGTCCAGATGCAAAGTCACAAATCACTTTGGCATATGAGAATAACCTTCCAGTACGTGCTGAAAGTATTATTGTCTCAATACAGCACCCTGAGGATTTGGATCAATCAAAAGTAAAAGAAATAATTTACCATTACATAGTTTCATCTTTACCTGAAGGATGGATGTGTTCTGAGGAAAATCTCTTAGTCAATCCAACTGGTAGATTTGTTATTGGTGGACCAGTTGGTGACTGTGGATTAACCGGACGAAAAATTATGGTTGATACTTATGGAGGTTATATTCCACACGGTGGAGGGGCATTTTCCGGAAAAGATGCAACTAAAGTTGATAGATCTGCGGCTTATATGGCAAGATACCTTGCTAAAAATATTGTCTTTGCAGGTTTGGCTGAACGTTGTCTTGTGCAGCTTTCTTATGCAATTGGTGTATCAAAACCTACTTCATTCTATATTGATACATTTGGTGCGAATAAGGTAGAGGAAAGAGTAATTAAAAAGTTTATCGAGAATAATATAGATTTATCAACAAAAGGCATAATCAAGCATTTATCGCTTAGTTGCCCTATATATAAACGTACAGCCTGTTATGGACATTTTGGTAAAGAGTCAGAAAGTGACGGTGGATTTTCTTGGGAAAGCATAAACTTGTCTGCTGATCTTCGTAGAGAATTCAATATAGAAGGTAATAGTAAAATTTCTTTAGATTGCTAAAATTTTTGATTTGTAGCCTCATATTTATATACTAGCTTATTGTTGAAGTATAATTGCTTTTTCATAATAATTATACTATATTAGTGATAATTATTATATCCAGTTTTTATTGTGAGGTTCGTGTAATGTATAATGACATAAAAGAAGAATTCTGTAGCGTAGCTATAAAAGAATCATCTGATCTTGTTGATAGAATAGAAGAACATCCTTTCTATGTTGAATTGATGAATGGCAAATTAAGTTATAAGAAGTTCAAGTTCTACGTTCAACAGACTTTTTTATGTTTAGTGGATTGCACTCGTGCTTTTTTAATTATTGCAGCTAGAGCTAATGATATTGAAACAATGGATAAATTAACCTTTATAGCTCGTAAAATATTCGGTATGCGAAGTCTATGTGAGGAGCAGTTTACAGAATGTAACTCATCCGATAACCACAAAAGATCGAAATCTAGTTCTGCCTTTATTGATTTCTTCATGCGTGCTGCATACCATAATTCAGTAGCTGAAGGCTTGGCAGCTTTTTATCCATGTTTTGGTATGTGTCAGATTACCTTTCAACATACGGTAAAAGATAGTGTTCCTTCAGACAATAAGTATAAAAAATGGATTGATCTCTATAATGCTAATATAGTGGATAACATAGCTGATGCTATAACTGAGATTGTGAATAAGCTGTATAGAGAATCTAGTAATAAGGAGAAGAAAAAGATGCTCGAGTTTTTTCGTAACGGATTAGAACTTGAGGTAATATTCTGGGATGAGATGTATTACTCTAATATATCTAGCAAAGAATATTAGCAGCGGATTATTTACGTTAACTTGATCTTTTATCGGTAACTACAGTGTTCAGTGGCATAATTAGGAGCTGTTACGGGTCAAATCTTTTAAAGGATATAATTGAGCATCCTTTTAATGTTGAGTTAGCAAATAACACCCTAAATATAGAAAACTTCAGATTCTATGCTCAACAAAAGACGTTGTTCTTAGGTGATTATATTCGTACCACCTTAATTACTGCATCCAAAATGGAAGATTATAGTAGCATTATCTCGCTTGCTGAAGTAGCCCAAAGAGTAGTGACTGTTAATAGAATGCTATATGACTACTACTTTACTACGTACGGTATAAGTCGTGGAAAGAAATCTCTTGAGTGTTTTAATTTCACTAATTTTCTTTTATCCATCTCGTATAGTAATACCTATGAGGCTATGACGGTTTTGTATTCTTGCATGTTTATATGCGAGACTGTCGTTGATAGCATGAAAAATAGATTCAAGAAAAATAATAGATATAGGGATTGGTTTGATTTTTGTTACAGTGATTCAGTAAAGTCTGGATGCATTATTTTGGAAAATATTGTTGATGAATATTGCAGCAGAGCAAGAGAAAATGAAAAGAGCAGAATGCTTGAGTTGTTTAGAATAACTGCACAATTTGTGTTAGATTTTTTGAACGGTGCATATAATTTTTCAAGATTCAATCAATTTCCTAAGGAACATTGACAATTTTAAGCTAATTTGTATCCTTAATAAGTATTTTTTAAAATGCTATGAAAAGTAAAGAACATGATTTTCATTTAGTGGATCCAAGCCCTTGGCCAATTGCTGTATCAGCAGCAATTCTTATTCTTGCACTTGGATTAGTTGGCGCGCTTCATAAACAAATTGTCGGAATGCTTTGTTTAGTTTTGGGAATCTCCGCAGTATCAGGGGTGCTGTTTTATTGGTGGAGAGATGTAATAAGGGAGGCCATTTATGACAAATGTCACACTGCCATTGTAAAACATGGACTCAAATTTGCAATGTACTTATTTATTCTCTCGGAGGTCGTATTTTTTATAGTGTTCTTTTGTTCATTCTTTAAAGCCTGGCTTGGTCCAGTTTTTTTATTTGAGGCGTTTTCTCCTGCAAAAAAAGTTGAATGGCCCCCTGAGGGAATTTTGCCACCTGATCCGTGGTCACTACCGTTCATGAATACGTTAATATTATTGCTTTCTGGTACAACAATTACTTGGGCAAATCACTCTTTACTTAAAAATGATAAAAAGAGCATGATTAAAATGCTGTCCATAACTATATTGCTTGGAGTTTTTTTTATAATAGTGCAAGCAATAGAGTATCATGAAGCGAGTTTTTCTCTACAAGAAACAGGAGAAAAGCTTATTTATACGTCCAATTTTTATATGATTACCGGTTTTCACTGCGCACACGTTATAATAGGAATAATATTTTTATCAGTGTGTTTATTTAGAGCACGGAAAGGCCAATTTACACTTCAGGACCATTTGTGCTTTGAGTTTGCCTCCTGGTATTGGCACTTTGTAGATGTAGTCTGGATATTTTTATTTTTGTTTGTCTATTGGTTAAGCGTTTATTAAGTGGTTAAAATAATAGGTCTAGATCCAGGAATAAGCAAGACTGGGTGGGCCATTATCAGCCTGAACGAAAAAAATAATATTGAATTTTTGGGCGGCGGTACCATATCAACTGATGGTAAATTGGGTACAGGTGAACGCCTACATACAATTTTTGAACAATTAAAGAA
This sequence comes from Wolbachia endosymbiont of Drosophila baimaii, assembly GCF_028982185.1. Lineage (NCBI taxonomy): Bacteria > Pseudomonadati > Pseudomonadota > Alphaproteobacteria > Rickettsiales > Anaplasmataceae > Wolbachia > Wolbachia endosymbiont of Drosophila baimaii. The sequence continues at coordinate 18,679 of NZ_JAPQLE010000021.1, forward strand.
AGTAATTTCCCTATACTCTCCGAATGAAGCTGCGGTGGAGAAAATTTTTGTTAATAAAAATCCTAAATCTTCACTAACTTTAGGATATGCAAGAGGGGTTGTAATTTTAGCGTTAAAAATAACAAAGCTAACTATGAATGAATATGATGCAAACTATGTAAAAAAAAGCATTACCGGAAATGGCCATGCTGATAAGGATCAGATGATATTTATGGTGAAGCAAATAGTTAAAAATTTGAGTATAAAATGCCACCATGCTGCTGACGCTCTTGCTGTAGCAATTTGTCATGCTTATACGAAAGGTTCTTGTTTTGTTGAGTAATTTTTATATGGGATTCAGTTTGAAGATTTCCAGATCTGGAAAAACTATTTGATTGTATTTATCTTGTCTAACGTTCGTTGCAAAATAATACATGCGGAGATTTTATCATCTATTTTTTTCGATTTTGTGATTGATATTCCAGTAATTTTTAGTGTATGAGTTGCGATAGATGTTGAGAAGCTTTCGTCTTGTAAGTATATATTTACTTTATATTTTTTTATTATTTTATTTGCGAATTGGATTATAGTTTTACACCATTTAGTTTCTTGCTCGTCCATTTTTAATGGTAGTCCTATTACCATTGATCCAGATTCATTTTCTTTGAATATTCTATGCAGATAACCTAAATCTTTGCTCATATTTTTTCTGTGATATATGCTATGAGCTGTGGCTATGAGCTGTGTTTTATCGCTAAATGCTATGCCTATTTGCTTTTCTCCCATGTCAAGGCACATTATGCGCTTATCTTTTGGAATAGACTTTAGAAACTCATCTGGATTTCTATGTAGCATCTATTAGACTTCCTTTAAAGTGACCTTACTAAAAAAGTGGAGAGAAAGTTAAGAAAATTTTTTACAAAAAGAATAATGAATCAAATTGCTCAGGAATGCAATAGACTTCTTGCATAACCCAAACTAAGTAGAAAAAGGTATCATCTAAGTAGCTGACACTGGTTTCCATCCAAAAGGGCAGTGCCCCTATGATGTCATTCCAGTGCTTGACACTGGAATGGCTTTGTTGCATCGCTCTTCGGATAGTAGGTAACGCACAATAAATTTATGAAGCTATCTCAAATTTAGCCATACCAATATCAGTGAACTTATTGAGCAAATAGCATTTAACAAGTAGTTCCTTCTCTCTATTTGTCTCAGATTTATTCCTAAAACTAAACCAGAATGTTTGTTTCAGTCGCGAGAAAAAACTTTCTATATAAGATCTTTTTCCATAACTCATCTCTTTTTTCCACTTCTTTATACCATCTTCATCATATGACCTTATGAGCTTGACTGCAGAATTTCTCTCAGCCATATAGTCTAACTTTGGATGCTCTGCTGCGTTGTTTTTCGGAGGAATTTTCGTTTTTATACCATATTGATTACACAGCTTATAGAGCTTTTCTCTGTCATATGCCCTATCTGCATATAGTA